>MFAC01000018.1 GCA_001774455.1 Candidatus Campbellbacteria bacterium RIFCSPLOWO2_02_35_12 | reverse complement strand
AAGCGGCTGTCTTAGCGCTTCAATAACACGCCTTTCAAATTCAGGAAATTCATCAAGAAAAAGCACTCCTCTGTGCGCCAAAGTTATTTCTCCGGGTTTTGGAACAGCTCCTCCTCCGACAAGAGCCACATGGGAAGCCGTGTGATGCGGCGTTCTGAACGGAGGATTTGTCATAAGCGGAACGTTCAAAAGTCCTGCTATGGAATGTATTGCCGTTACTTCAAGAGCGTCTTCAAAAGAAAGTTCCGGCAATATATGACAAAACGCTTTCGCAAGCATTGTCTTTCCTGTGCCGGGAGGTCCAAACATAGCGATATTATGTCCGCCCGCGGCGGCTATTTCAAGGCCTCTTTTTGCGGTTTCTTGTCCTTTTATATCTTCAAAATCTATCGTGTAATTTTCTTTTTTATTTTTGATTTTCGTCCTTTTACTTCGCTCAATTAATTTCCTCTCTTCTAATTTCTCATTAAGATGGCAGATTACTTCTCTTAAATTATTTGCTCCAAATACTTTTATACCGTCAATTAAAGCGCCTTCATCCACATTAACTTTTGGTAAAAATACTTCCGTAAACCCGCGCTTTTTAGCTTCAATTACGATAGGAAGAATGCCGTTTATTCCGCGCAATTCCCCATCAAGAGAAAGCTCACCTAAAAAAAGTTTTTCTTTTGGGTCAAACTTAATCTCGTCTGATGCGAGAAGATAAGCGAGCGCTATACCAATGTCAAACACAGGTCCTTCTTTTTTAATATCAGCGGGAGCGAGAGATATTATAATTTTCTGATTTTTACTTTTTGGAGATTTGAAACCGGAATTTTTAATCGCGGCGGAAACTCTGTCGCGCGATTCCTCAACCGCTTTGTCGGGAAGTCCGACAATTGTAAAAGCGTGCAGACCTTTTGACAGGTCAACTTCAATATCAATAATTTTCGCCGAAAGAAAAGTTGTTTGAGCGCTATAAACTTTTGCGAAATTTTTAGTCAAAAGCGACATTGATTTAATTATACAACAAAAGTCATTTGTATATATTAATATGTAAATGATTCTATAAAACCATAAATTACAAAACTCTCTCTTTAAAGTAAATTTGCTCTTATTTTTTCCGCGTTTTTTTCAAAATCGTTTTTATCTCCCGTTGCTTCAAGCGGATTTGGAAAAATCCAAGTATGCGCGTGCTGGACTTCATCACCCGTAACTCTTGACCATACGGCATCCGTGCCGAATGTTTTTTGTATCACTTCGGCTATTTTTTGTATCAGAGATGAATAATCACAGAAATTCGGACTTGGCTGTCCGCATATCGGCATATCCCACACCCATCTGAAATGTTTTTTTGGAATTACTTGCGTATGACCGGGCGATTTCGGATTGATATCCAAAAATGCTAAAAAATACTCGTCCTCATAAACTTTATAGGAAGAAATTTCTCCATTTATAATTTTGCAAAATATACAAGCACTCATCGCTTTATTATATGACTATAAATTACGAAATGCAAAAATTTAGGTCCTCATTTTGTAAAACCTCTTTATCTTCTAAATGTTTTTGCAAAACCAGACCGTAAATTTTTGTATTTCATAATTCAAGAATATGATAAAATAAACAAATGGAAAAATATTTTGTTCGCGAAAAAATACCGGAAAGTGATTTATACGAATTAAGAGAATATCCGGAGCTTATGCAAGAGCTTCTTTTTTATCGCGGTGTAAAGACAGCAAATAAAGCTGACGAATTTCTTAATCCAAATTATGACGACCATATCCACAATCCGTTTCTTATGAAAGATATGGAAAAAGCCGTAAAAAGAATTTTCTCGGCAATAGACAAAAAAGAAAAAATCATAATTTATAGCGATTATGACTGCGACGGAATACCAGGCGGCGTTATACTTCACGATTTTTTCAAAAAAATCAAATATAAAAATGTAAAAAATCATATTCCCCACAGACATAAAGACGGATACGGTTTTCACAAATCCGCGATTGAAGAATTCGCGAAAGAAAAAGTAAAATTGATAATAACTATTGACTGCGGCATTGCTGATGTAAATTCTGTTGACCGCGCGAATGAGTTGGGAATAAATGTAATAATAACCGACCATCATCTTCCTATCGGTGAATTACCGAATGCGTATGCGATTATCAATCCGAAACAAAATGGTGATAAATATCCATATAAAGATTTATCCGGCGCAGGATTGGCTTTTAAGCTCACGCAGGGGCTTATAAAAAAAGGGGTTTTTGACATAATAGACGGCTGGGAAAAGTGGCTACTTGATATGGTAGGTATTGCGACTGTCGCCGATATGGTGCCGCTTCTCGGAGAGAATAGATGCCTCGCTTATTACGGCATTAAGGTTCTTCGTAAGTCCCCACGCGCCGGTCTTATGAAATTATGCGGGAAGATAAAAATTAATCAACAGCATATAAATGAAGACGATATAAGTTTTATGTTGGCGCCGCGCGTTAATGCCGCATCTCGTATGGATATGCCGTATGACGCGTTCAAACTTTTTATTACCGACGACGAAATACAGGCGGATGAGCTTTCTGATTATTTAAATAAAATAAACAATGAACGAAAAGGAATTGTCGCGTCAATCATAAAAGAAATTAAAAAAAGAATTGAGAATCTTGCCGAAATAAAAGAAGTGATTGTGATGGGCAATCCGCTCTGGAGACCTGCTCTTTTAGGGCTTGCCGCGAATTCCATTGTTGATGAATACGAGAAGCCTGTATTTTTATGGGGAGGAGACGACGGAAACACATTAAAAGGGTCATGCCGTTCAGACGGCAGTGTGAATCTTGTAAATATGATGGGAATGGTCAAAGAGACCTTTGTCGCTTTCGGAGGACATGCTTATTCCGGCGGTTTTTCTATAACAAAAGAGAATGTTTATTTTCTTGAGGATATATTAAATAAATCTTATATAAAAGCAAAAGAAGAGAGGTGTGGTGATAATGAAAAAATATATATAGACAAAAGATTGGAAATTGATGATATAAATTGGAACACATACGGAATAATTGAAAGACTTGCTCCGTTTGGTTTAGGAAATCCGAAGCCTTTATTTCTTTTTGAAAATATTAAAATTACCGAAGCGAGACATTTCGGAAAAGACAGAAATCATCTGCGGCTTGATTTTAAAAAGAATGACAATAAAACAATATCCGCTATATGTTTTTTTAAAAACAATGAAAGTTTTAACGCGCTCATTGAAAAAGGAGAAAAAATCAATCTGATTGCGTCAATTGAAAAATCAACATTTCGCAATTTCCCCGAACTGCGTTTAAAAATAGTTGATATATTATAAATGTTTGCAAATAAGTCTTCTCGCTGGAATCGGGATTTCGCGCGGCAAGTTCTAAATTTATTGATGAGCGAAGATTTTGGTGTTATTATTTATTTACTATAAATTACGAGGTGCAAAAATTTACTGTCTATTTGAGCAAAAACATTTAGAAGATAAAGAGGTTTTGCGATTCGAGAACCTAAATTTTTGCATTTCGTAATTCAAGATTGTTTATGAAAGAAAAAATTATTATTTTTACGGATGGTGGCGCAAGAGGAAATCCCGGTCCCGCGGGAGTAGGTATTGTGATTGTGGGCGACGAGGGAAAAGTTTTGAAAGAAGTGTCGGAATTTCTCGGTAAAACAACAAATAATTTCGCGGAATATGAAGCGGTTATAATAGGACTTCAAACTGTTAAAAAATTATTTAGCAAAGACAGATTAAAAGAATTGGATATTGAAGTAAAATTAGACAGTCAACTTGTAGCGCGCCAATTATCCGGCGAATATCAGATAAAAGAAGAAACGCTTTTCCCGCAATTTATAAAAATCCACAATATGCAAGTAAAGGATTTCCCAAAAATAAAATTTTCTCATATTCCACGCGAGAAAAACAAAGAAGCGGACAGGTTGGCAAATAAAGCAATGGATTCGGGACGATGAGAGTAAATTATTTATATATTTCTATCGCAGGTTTTGCTATCGGGATTCTATTTCGTTCTTTTTTTGATTTTGGATTTTCATTTTCAATCTTTTTAATCGCATTATCGAGCGCGCTTTTCTTTTTATATCGCGTATATTATCGTAAATTATTTTCTGCGGAAATAATTATCATCGCTCTTTTTATATTATCCTTCGCCCTCGGTATATTGCGGTTTGATATTGCAAATTTAAATAAAGGAAATCCCGCGCTTGATGCGATTGTCGGACAAGAAATTGACGCTTATGGTATTGTTGCGGATGAACCGGATGAAAGAGAAAATCACACAAAATTAATCATTGATTTTGAAAACATAATTTCTCCCTTTTCTTCCTCCGCTAATTCCATAAGCGGTAAAGCGATAATCACGGCGGATATTTATCCTAAATTTTCATACGGAGACAGAATTTATATTAAAGGAGAGCTTCAAAAGTCAAAAAATTTCACCGGAGATGATGGGAAAGTTTTTGATTATGTTTCATATCTTTCAAAAGACGGGATTTTTTATCAGATGTTTCATCCAAAAATTGAATTGATTGAAAGCGGAAATGGAAATATAGTGAAACGAGTGTTGTTCGCGTTTAAAAATTCTTTTCTTGAAAGAGTCGGCAGAGTCATTCCCGATCCTCAAGTGTCTCTGCTCGGAGGTCTTGTTGTTGGAGCAAAACAGTCGCTCGGAGAAAAGCTTCAGGATGATTTCAGAAAAACCGGAATTATACACATTGTCGTTCTCTCCGGTTACAATGTAACAATAGTTGCGGAAGCAATAATGCGTTTATTTTCATTTCTTCCGTATATTTTCGGTATTTCAATCGGAGCGCTTGCGATAATATTTTTTGCCATTATGACAGGGGCTTCCGCGACGGTAGTTCGCGCTTCAATTATGGCTCTTTTAGTCTTGCTCGCGCGTTCAACCTCAAGAACTTACGCAATAACACGAGCACTTTTTATAACTGGTTTTTTTATGTTATTGCATAATCCAAAAATTTTAGCGTTTGATTCCTCTTTTCAACTTTCTTTTATGGCGACAGTGGGGCTTATCTATTTGGCGCCAAAAATTGAAAAATATTTTCATATAATTCCGACAAAATTTCAACTCCGCGAGTTTGCTATCGCGACTGTCGCCACGCAGATTTTTGTCTTACCTCTTATTTTATATAAAATGGGAACATTGTCGTTTGTGGCGCTTCCCGTGAATCTTCTTATACTTGTATTTATTCCAATAACAATGCTTTTGGGATTTTTGACCGGTATGGTCGGTTTTGTGTCAATACTTCTTTCATTTCCGTTTGCTTTTGTAACAAATATGCTTCTTACTTATCAGCTTAAGGTGGTGGATATATTCGCGTCCATTCCGTTTGCGGCGATTAAAATAAACCATTTTCCGATATGGGTGGCGATTTTAATATACGCGATATACGGATTATTTATGTGGAGATTATCCGCACGCTCTTAAATTTTTTTCCATAACGCTTCACTGCAATTTAATATAATTTTCAATTAACTAAAATATTCCTTTCCTTTTTTGAATTATCCCGTCAGAAACGGATAGACGCTCAATTATTTTAAAAAATTTTAAAATTTTTTTCTTTAATTATAGAGGATATAGGATGTTTTCTCCGCTCCTGGAATCGCAGAAAAAACAATTTTTATTTTAATCTAAAATACACTATAATATAAACATGAACGCACTTATTAAAAAAGAAAATGGAGTGGTTTTTACCCCTATATGGGTGGTTGATTTTATGATTGAAAAAATATTTGATAGCCAAAAAATATCAGGTGATGAAAAAATCCTAGATGCTGGCTGTGGTGAAGGAGTATTTGCAACTATCGCCGCACAAAGATTTGCAAAATTAACAGGCAAAAATATAAGCGAGGTTATAGAACGAAATATTTATTTCGCCGACATTTCAGATGAATATATAGAAAAGACAAAACAAAACTTGCAAAAATTATCAAAAGATAAAATTAAAAAATTCAACGCAATCACAGATGATTTTTGTTTTCATGATTTTAATGAAAAGTTTGATTTTATAATTGGCAATCCTCCTTATGTTCGCATACAAAATTTAAATGGCCGAAAAGAACAATTGCAAAAAAATTATATTACCGCCTCAAATGGTTCTATTGATTTGTATTTTTGTTTTTTTGAACAAGCATTAAATTTGCTAAATAAAAATGGCAAAATATCCTTTATAACACCCAATTCCCATTTTCATTCAGCGGCGGGAAAAAATCTGCGCAATCTAATGCTTCCGCATTTAATTAAGATAATAAATTTTGATCATTTTCAGGTATTTAAAGACGCTACCGCATATACCGCGATTACATTTTTACAAAATGAAAAAACTACAAATTTTTTGTACACTGAAAATTTCAAAAATGATTTTGAAAATTTAGAATATAAAAAAATATCAACACAGCATATGAGATCGGAAAGGTGGGAATTTTTTGATGAAAAATATTTAGATAAAATTGTTAAACTTAATAAAAAATATGCCACTCTTCAAGAAGTTGCCAATATCCATTACGGAATAGCCACATTAAAAGATAACATTTATATTTTTTCGCCTGACGAAGAAGATAAAAATTATTTTTTTCTTAATAATTTTAAAATTGAAAAAGATTTGTGCGTTCCAATCATTAAGGCCTCAACATACAAGGAAAAAAATCAAAATCTTTTTTTAATTTTTCCGTATAAAAACGAAAAAATAATTCCTAATAATATTTTTCAAAAAAATTATCCTGAAGCGTATAAATATTTTTTGCATCACAAAGACACTTTATCGATGCGAGATAAGGGCGGTGGTAAAAACTATGAAGAATTTTACGCTTTTGGAAGAAACCAAGGACTAAAAACAAGTTTTGGCAAAAAAATTATAACCAGCACCATGAATCTTTCGCCTCGCTTTTATGTGATTGAAGATGAAAAAACCAGTTTCTATGCTGGATATTGCGTCAAGCCAAAAAACAACACAGACCTTTATAAATTATGCGAAGCGCTAAATTCAAATTTGATGGGTGAGTATATTAATTTGGTTTCAAAAAGTTATCGCGGAGGATATAAATCATACGCAAAAAGCTTTTTGAAAGATTTTGTACACCCTCAATTTTATAAATCTCAACCAGCATTATTTTAACCAAAAAATATGAACAATAATCAATTTTTACAAATAACTAAACAATCTTTCCTGAAATTTCTTAAAACACATTCAAGGAGTAATAAAAAATTAATTGTATTGCATGGCGCAATAGCGAAAGATATAAAAGATAAACTAGGCGATGAATATAAAATCAAATCGCTTGGGATTGGAGAGGGCAAAGAGGGAAAACTTGACGGAAGATACATGGAAAAAACGATTGATATATTAATTTCAAAAAACGGAAATGATTTAGCGGGTATTGGAGTAAAATTTGTGATGAATAACTATTCTCAAAATTCAAACAACTATTTTGAGAATATGCTTGGTGAAACTGCGAATATCAGAACAAATAACAAGGATTATTTTCAAATTTTAATATTGCCAGATGAAATGCCTTATTATAACAACAAAGGCATAATAATAAAATGGGAAAAACTTACCGCTCACAATATTGATAAATACATAGCATTATCCAAAGATAACACTGGCATATTTTTTCACACGCCCGTCAAAACCCTGCTGTTCATTATTAAATTTCTGAATTGCGATCATAATACCATAACAACGAAAACGAAATATAAACGATACTATTTAAATCAAATACCTAATTCCCCGATACAGCTATCAACCAATATAAATAGTGAATTTGGCAATACAATAATACTAAATAATTACGAGATGTTTATTGAAAAGATAACTCATTATATTAAAAGTATATAGGAGTTTTGAATTTTGGGCATTCACCTCCAACCCTCTGCCCAAAATCCAAAACGGAAAAAGAAATTTAAAAATTTTTTAAAATAATTCCGACTACTGTTGGAAAAAAATATTTTAACTATAGATTATAAAACGCCGAATTCAATATTTTAACGCAACGTCAGTTTTCATAAATAATACCTCAGAAGGGTGTCAGGCCCCCAAATCTTTTTCGTGGTCTATTGTTTAGCAGACCTTCGACCCGCATGATTTCTGCGTCAGATATTTTTGAAAAGTCTATGCCTTTGGGAAAATACCTACGAATGAGTCCGTTGAGATTTTCATTTGAGCCTCTTTCCTGTGAACAAGTAAGCGTGGGCAAGGTAGCATGAAATTTTCAACCCCATTTCCAATGGTTTGTAATCAAAGTTTTCGGTTCCTCGATCTTGAGTTAAAGTTTTTCTGTATTCCTCTGAGAACTCAGTCAGTCTCTCAAGGGTAACTCGGTTACATTCACCGGTAGTACCATCCTTCGTTTTGCCAATGAGAACGACACCACATGATCTTTCGTTCAGTGTTTTCAACATAGGCTTGCTTTCTCTCGATACGATAGTATCGCCTTCGAAATGTCCTATCTCTCTTCTCTTCTCTTCTCTTCTCTTCTCCACAGCCTTTGGTCGGTTATCGATTGACGGCAGTGCCGCTCTTTCAGTTTTCTTGGCCTTCCTAAAGCCTTTTTCTGTCTTCCTGTATGCCTCATAGATAGATATGGTCTCAGGTCTTCACAACCTTCTTTTACTTTTCCGTTTCCATCTCGACGGACTTGAAAGTAGATGAATTGATATATCGCTTCGTATAAGATTGAGTATTCTTTTAACCCGTCCAAGGACAGTCCTTGGACGGGTTAAATATATAAAATTTCTATTTTGTAGATTCTGACCTAAACCTTGCTTGGGTCATTGGCT
>MFAC01000017.1 GCA_001774455.1 Candidatus Campbellbacteria bacterium RIFCSPLOWO2_02_35_12 | reverse complement strand
CAAAAATTCTCTTTTGCGCGATATGGCAAGCTGTATTAAAATCGCAATCAATGGCGCGAGTATTGCAAGCGCTATACCAATGAGCGTCATAAATATTTTCGCTCTGTCGTCTCCTCCTCTGTCTTCGGCTCTACCATAAATAGACATTCGCAGAAAAAAATCAGATAAAAGTGTAACAAATCCGACCAAAACGACAATTATCGTGGAAATTAAAATATCTTTATTTCCAATATGAGAAAATTCATGAGCTATAACTCCTTCAATTTCATTCCTATTAAGTATTTGGAGAAGTCCTTTCGTTACGACAATTACGGAATGTTCTTTATTTCGCCCTGTCGCAAAAGCGTTCGGAACTAAATCGTCTATTATATAAAGCTTCGGCATAGGAAGCCCCGCTGTAATTGATAAATTTTCAACTATATTCCACAATTCTCTATTGTCTTCTTTTTTAATAAGTTTCGCGCCTGATATTTTAAGCACTATTTTATCAGAATACCAATAACTAAAAATATTCATTCCTATACTAAATAATACGGCAAAATATAAAATCGCCGGACTTTGATAAATAAAACTAAAAGCCCAGCCAATACTTATAATTACTATTAAAAATAGCGTCATTAAAAGCCATGTCTTACGAATATTTTTATCTTGCTGTGTATATAAAGTAGCCATAAATTTAAATTATCTCTTTGACAAAATACTTTTTTTGTAAGTATCTAAATGCTTAAGGGCGACCCCTGTGCCTTTTGCAACGCAAAATGCGGCATCATCCGCGAGCGTAGCTTTTACTCCCGTGCGTCTGAAAATAAGTTCCGGAAAATTTCTAAGTTGAGCTGTTCCGCCTGTGGTTATAATACCTCTGTCTATTATATCAGCGGAAAGTTCCGGCGGGGTTTCTTGAAGCACTGTTTTTATCGCTCTTATCATTTCATGCAATTCCCTTCCTATTGCTTTTACTGTTTCATTTGTCTTTATTTCTGTCTGTCGTGGAAGTCCGGTGAGAAGATCTCTTCCTTTAATAATCATTGTTATTTCTTCGTCTATTACAATTGCGGACCCTATTTTTATCTTAATATCTTCAGCCGTTTTATCACCTATCGCCAGATTAAAATTCTTTTTTATATAATCCGCGATGGCGCGGTCTATTCTGTTGCCGGCGCACTTCACGGATGTGGAGGCGACTATACCACCCAAAGAAATAACCGCGACATCAATAGTTCCTCCGCCGCAATCAACTATCATATGTCCCCGCGCTTCATGTATAGGTATTCCCGCGCCGATTGCCGCAAGTATCGGCTCTTTCACAACATAAACACTTTTCGCGCCAGCTTTCATTGTCGCTTCAATTACAGCGCGTCTTTCCGTAGATGTAATACCTGCCGGCACCGATATCATTACTTCGGGCTTAAAAAAATTCCACTTGCCGAGCGCTTTCTTCATATAATAGCGAATCATAGCTTCTGTAACACGATAATCAGCGATAACACCGTCTTTCATCGGACGATACGCAATAATATTATCAGGCGTTCTTCCAATCATATCTTTTGCTTCATTGCCTACGGATAGGATTTTATTATCTTGTTCGGAAACGGCAACAATGGATGGTTCATTCAATACCACTCCTTTACCCGGGACAAATACCAATGTGTATGTCGTCCCTAAATCTATTCCTAATTTTGGATTAAATAGCGACATATTGAAAAATTACATTATCATTTTGCATTCTTTGTTTTTATTTTATCTTGAATTATTCAAAAAATATCAACCCTTGATTCTTTGAATATTTACACCGATTCCGCTAAGCCGCTCTTCTATCCGTTCATATCCCCTGTCTATATATCTTACATTATTTATCACAGATTTGCCTTTTGCCACGATTGTCGCAATAAAAAACGCGAATTCCGCCCGTAAATCATTTCCGATAAGCTCTCTTCCTTTTAACTGTGTCGGGCCTTTTATCATTATTCTATGCGTATCTATTATTATAATATTCGCGCCCATATTTATAAGGTCGTCGGTATAATTAAGCCGTCCTTCAAAAATCGTCTCAAACAGCAAACTCTCTCCGCTTATCTGTGTAAGATATATTGCCATAAGTGATTGCAGGTCCGTAGGGAAACCCGGATATTCATGTGTTTTTATATCAATACATTTAAGATGTTTATTTTTTATCTTCCCATTGTCTTTAATAATAATTTTATTTTTTTCTTCAATTATCGGGACGCCGGAATCTTTCAGTATATTTATCAGAGCTCTCATATGTTTTGGGTCGCAATCCGTAATCTCTAAATTGTCAGCTGAGAGCGCTCCGAGTATTAAAAAACTTCCCGCTTCAATTCTATCCGGCGGAATTTTATACACTCTGTTCCCCGCAGATAAAAGATTTCCTCCGATAATTTCAATAGTTGATGTTCCCGCGCCTCTGATTTTAGCTCCGCAAGAATTAAGAAAATCCGCCAAATGTTTTATTTCCGGCTCAAGCGCCGCATTTTCAATCACCGTTCTTCCTTTTGCTAATATTCCGGCAAGCATTAATGTCTCCGTTCCCGTAACGGTTATTTTATTAAAAAAAATTTTTGCCCCTTTTAATTTTTTATTTTTACCAACCGATACGACATATTTTCCATTTCTATTTTGAACTTTTGCGCCCATTTTTTGAAAACTATTCAAAAACGCGTCAATCGGTCTCGCGCCAATAATACATCCTCCCGGATGAGGAAAAGACACTTTTCCAAAACGCGCGAGAAGCACTCCCGTAAGTATAATTGACCCGCGCATTTTTTTTGATATTTCTATATCAAGCGCCACTGATTTAATCTCATCCGTAACAATATGATATTTTTTTTCAGCTTGCTTTTTCACGATTGCTCCAAGTTTTTCAAGCAAGATATTCATACTATCTATATCTTTTATATTTGGAATATTTGATACACAAAAACCGTTTCTAAATAAAATAGAAGCCGACAGCGCGGGGAGAGCCGCGTTTTTTGCTCCCGCCACCGCAATTTTACCATTAAGTTTTTTCTTTCCACCAAGACCTTCAATAATAAATTTGTCTTTTTTATTTTCGTCAAATACGGCTTTTTTCTGTTGTAAATATCGTAAAGAATTATTTATATTATCGGTATTTTTGACTTTCATTTCATAATTATACGACTTTTTCGGTTTTTTTCAATAATATATATTTTTACCAAAGTTCAAGAAATAATCGCGATGCTTGCAAAAAGATATGTGAATCTTTCGTTCGCAAGGTATTATGAAGAAATAAGCAATGCAAAAAAATGTTCCATTTTCTTGAATTACAAAGCTCGTCGCAGACATAGTTTTTGAAAGATATTGCGCGGGCACGCGCACCAAATCTAACAAAAAAATCAATAGATTTTTTATATATGTTTTGCAAAAACTATGCCAAGAAAGAGTTTCGTAATTCAAAAATACATATAAAAAACAATTCGCAAACAATATTTAAATGTGAGTATTCAAACTTCTGTTTTAGATTTTAGTATTCGTATTTTAAATTTATTTAGGGTTTGGATATTAGAATTTGGAAATTCTAAATACGCGACACCAAATATCGCGTATTTAGACATTCTATGACTTATAGGCAACTCTTTGATATGCTGTAAGTAATGCGGATTATAAATGTAATTCCAATATCAAAAGGCATAAATATGGAAACACTTTCATATTTTTCCACAAAATCTTTAGAAAAAGGGACTATTGTCTATGTGCCGCTAAGAAAAAAAGAGATACCGGCGATTGTGCTTTCTTCGGAAGATATAAGCGATTCAAAAGTGAAAATAAAAAACGCAAATTTCGCGCTTAAGAAAATTGAAAATAAAAAGACATTTGTATTATTGCTTCCTGAGTTTATTGAGGCCGCGGCAAGCGCTGCGGAATATTTCGCAACAACTACCGGCGCCATACTTTACAAAATTATTCCTAAAATCATATTGGATAATATTAAAGAAACAAAACGGCAAAAAATTCGAGAAAATAAAAATATATTATCAAGAAAACTTGTCCTACAATTGGAAATAAACGACCGATTTGTAAATTATAAAAGTCTTGTTCGAGAAGAATTCGCGCGAAACTCCTCGGTATTTTTACTCGCGCCAACCATACAAGACGCGGAGAAAGCGGGGGCTTTTCTAAAAAAGGGCATAGAGCGATATACTTTCGTATTGCATAGTTCTCTTACAAAAAAAGAAATTTTAACAAGATGGAAAAATGTTCTTCAAAGTAGTCATCCCGCGCTTATAATTGCAACCTCCTCTTTTCTTTCACTGCCAAGAAATGATATTGAAACAATTATAGTGGAACGAGAAAATTCCAGAGCTTATAAACAATTTGCGCGGCCGTTTATAGATATGAAAATATTTGCGGAATTTTATGCGAAACATAAAAAAACGCGGTTAATTTTAAGCGACTTTCCTCTGTCTGTTGAAACAATGTGGCGATATTATAATAATGAATTTGACGAACTTTCTCCACCAAAACTTCGCGTAATAAAGACGGCCGAGCAAACGCTTATTAATATGAAAAATAAGAAATATCAAAAAGCCGGACAATTTGAAATTATAAGCGATGAATTAAAAAATCTTATTTCAAAAACGATAAAAGAAGATAAAAATATATTCATATTCGCGGCGCGGCGCGGACTTTCTCCAACCACGATATGTCGCGACTGTGGCAGTCCTGTCCTGTGCCTCCGATGCGAGGCGCCAGCAATACTTTACACTACAATGAAAGGTAATTGCTTCATATGCCGCGCGTGCGGCTCTTCAAGAAGCGCGAATGAAAGATGTAAAAACTGCGCGAGCTGGAGACTTGAAACATTAGGCATCGGAATACAACTTGTGGAAAAAAAACTTAAAGAATTTTTCCCCGACCAGCAGATTTTTGTGATAGACAAAGATGATACGGAAACGCACAAAAAAGTTTTAATGGTCATTGAAAAATTCTACGCGACGGGAGGTGGCATTTTAATAGGCACGGAAATGGCGCTTCCGTATTTTAATAAAATGATATCGTATAGCGCCATCGCTTCTATGGATTCGCTTTTCTCTCTTCCAGAATGGAGAATGCCTGAAAAAATACTTTCACTTTTATTAAAAATAAAAGAAATTACAAAAAAAGAAATTCTTATACAAACAAGGAAACCTGAGCAGAAAATATTTAATTTCGCCATAAAAGGAAATCTTGCCGATTTTTATAAAGATGAAATCAAAAAAAGAAAACAATTCAATTATCCGCCGTTTTGCGTCTTTGTAAAAATAACGGTTATCGGAATAGCGGATAAAGTCGCAAAAGAAACGGAATATATGAAAAAACTTTTAAAAGATTATGGCATATTGACATATCCGCCATCAATAAAAGCGGATAAAGGAAAATATATTATGCGCGGACTATTGAGAGTTGAGAGAAATAAATGGCCGCATAAAGAAATTGTTGAAATCTTGCGTTCGCTTCCACCTCATTTTTCAGTTGATGTGGATACTGAAAGCTTGCTATGAAAATATATAAATGTTATGATTATTATAGAAACGCGCAGGGTTTTTTCCTTCTTTCTTCCCTCCTGCGCGGAGTCCCGTGTCAAGCTTGTAAGCTATTTGACACGGGCTTTTTTATAAATTTTTTTAGTATAAAATTAATAAATGATAAAAATAATACAAGTTGGAAATCCTATTTTAAGGGACAATGCCAAAGATGTCCCGCTTGATGAAATCTCATCCATTAAAATCAAAAAAATATTAGACAAAAT
>MFAC01000016.1 GCA_001774455.1 Candidatus Campbellbacteria bacterium RIFCSPLOWO2_02_35_12 | reverse complement strand
ATAATGAATTATCCGTATTTGGCGCAAGAAATAAATCACTTGTTGTTGAAGTATTGGGAGTGATAGAAATCGGATGAGGCAAACATAATTCCGCGATATCATAACCTGTATTCACGCCATTTATTGAAATAAAATAATTATCCCATTCCAAATTGTTTAGCGACAGCTCTCCTGCGGAATTCGTCTGGTGCGACTGTAAATATTTATAAATTGGATTGCCTCCATTATTCAATCCTATTGTCTTGCTTCCTTTCATATCAAACAGAATATTGCCCAATATAGGATAAAGAGCGGCTGTAAATAACGGGTTTGTGGTAATATAATGATAACCGATATCAATTTGTCCTCCGTCAAACACTCCGTCCGTTCTTGTTGTCTGAATATCTAAATTAAAAGAGCTTGATATATCAGAGCCACTGTCAACCGCGGGAGATGTGGAGCTTTGCCCTGAAGCAATCTGTTGAAGACGATAATTATTTGTGGATGTGGAAACGAAAAGCGGGTCGGAGTTAAAATTGCCGATACCGAAGAGTTCTCCTTGTGTCCAATTATTGTATTCCCATAAATATAAATTTTTGTCATTGCTGATATTTCCGTCAATAATATTATTTATAAATAAATTAGCTCCGCTATATGTTCCCCCTAATTCAATGGCATAACCTTCGCTTCCCGTATCTATGCCTATGTCTCCGGCGAATGAACAATTTCTTATAATACTGTCTGAGAGATTGGCGCGCAAAGTCAAACTGTCATCTCCCGTATTGTATATAAGACAATTTTCCAAAAGATTATTCGTCCCTTCAAGATGAAAACCATCCCTGCGGATGTCATGCGCCGTGAGATTTCTGTATATATTATTATTGCTATCGCCTATAAAATAAAATGCTGCATCATCTGTTCCACAATCTCTGTGTCGCATCGCTTCAAATCCGTCTATCAACAAATAATCCGCTCCGCTTGATAAATCAAAAGCGTAACATAAATCTCCCGAGCCGCCATCAATAAAACCGTCAAGGATTACCGCTCCGGAGTCGCCTGTAGCGTCTCCGCCCGTATCGGCAATATATGAAATCATAGCGCCGGAAACACCGGAGTTCGCCGGGACAACAGATTCATTGTATGTTCCCGCTCCAACATACACCTTGTCGCCCGGATTCATAACAGACGCCGCTTTTCCTATCGTCGCAAAAGCAAAGTCAGGCGCGAGGCCGTCATTTGAATTATTGCCGTTTGTCTTTACAAAATAAGTAAATGTTTTTCTATATGTGTTTATATCCATACCACTTAATAAATCTATTGCGAAAGTTGAGCGCGTTGTTTCTTTTTCCGCGACTGTCAAATGCCCGGGGTCGGGATTTGGATTATTGACATCGGCATCATAAGTTTTTGCCGTACTATATCCGTCTTTTGTAACAATTATCTTATAATCAACCGCCGCCGGAGAACCTGGAAACATTATTTTCCCAAAATCATTTGTGAATGCCGTTAAATCAATGGTCGGGAAAATTGTGTTATTTTTTATATTAACTTGCGCGCCCGCGATTGGCATGCCATACGCATCAATTGAATTAATAATTAAAGTTCCTCCACCTTCAAACGTTTCAATGCCTTTTGGAACAATGTTTGAAATAAGCGAAAATTTTCTTTCGGTATCTCCGATAGTCCATTTTATCTCAACTTTCACGAGCTTATAATCGGCTGTGATTAAATTTTCATCCTCCTCTTCAAGTCCGTCTTTTAAATCATCAATATATTGAATAAAAGTTCTTCTCGTATATATTGTTTTATTTAATATTATTATTTCTTCTTGTTCTATATTGCCTGCGGGAATGCCTCCCACAACTCCGACAGCATTATATGAAAGAGAGCGAATAAATTCCATCTGTTCATTCGCGAGAGCAAGCGCTCCTGTTTTTGATTTAGAACTTGAGACCAATTCAATGCTTAATTTAAAAATACCAAATATGCCTATAAATATAATGAGCATTATTGATACTCCGAAAATTACATCTATCAGAGACGCGCCATTACTGAATCTTGCTTTGTCCTTTGCTGTTTTTATTTTCATTATTTAATAGTAATAAAAAATTTATATTCTTTCAAAAAAACCGCGCGATTTACTTTGAATTACGAGCTTGACTTTCGGAAGATTTTAGAATAATTTAAATTCCGCTTGAAATAGAGTAAATCGGTGAAATCATTGAGACGGCAAAAAAACCGACAACGGTTCCTATAATAATCATTAAAAACGGCTCTATAATAGTAGACATATCTTTTGTTTTTCGGAATACTTCTTCCTCATAAAATTCGGCTATCTGAAGAAGCATATCAGAAAGTCTTCCTGTCTCTTCTCCGACAGATATCATTTCTCCGACAAGTATTGGATAAAATTTCTCATTTTTTATAAACGCCTCCGAAAAAGGAAGTCCTTCTTGTATATATTTCTCGGATTTTTTGAGAATCTCTTTATAGTATGAGTTTTGAATCACTTCCCCAGTAATAGACAATGAATTTACAACCTCAACTCCCGAGGCAAGAAGCGATGAGAGTGTGCGAGCGGTCCTTGCTGAATTTGTTTCTTTTACAAGACCTGAGATAATCGGAATATGAAGTATTAAATAATCAAATATTCTTTTTCCTTTTTTTGAACGGAATCCGACAAATCCGGCGATTACGGCAATTATCAAGAGTATTATCGCGGTAAAAGTATTATTGGTTAAAAAATTGCTCAAAGATATCACAAACTGCGTACTCATAGGCAATTCAACTCCAAGTTCCTCAAATGTTTGCGTAAGCGTAGGCACGACATATATAAGCATTACCACTCCGATAATAAACATAGCGATTATGATAATTGAGGGATATATTAACGCGCCTTTTATTTTCTTTTTAAGATTATTCGCAAGCTCTATCTGTCTTGCAACAATCATAAGAGCTTCGGAGAGTCCTCCTCCTTCTTCTCCAGCTTTTACCATAGAAACAAAAAGCGGAGAAAAAACTCGTGGAAATTTTGAAAGCGCTTTATTAAAACTTGAACCTTTTTGAATATTAAGATTAATTTGTCTGATAACGTTCTTGAATTTCTTGTTTTTAGATTGTTTCTCAAGCGTCTTCAATCCGCGGGACAGAGGAAGTCCCGCTTTTATCATCACGGAAAGATTGCGGGTAAACATTATTTTATCATCCGTCTTTACTTCGCCGAAAAGAGCTGGTATAAAATTAATGTCACTAAAAAATTTCTTTTTTTCCTCTTCTACTAAAATTACTGTTCCTCCTTCTTTTCTAATATTGTTATATACGGAAAATCTGTCGGCCGCTTCAATGGTATTTTCATATTTTTCTCCATTACTTTTCATCGCTTTATAATAAAATCTTGACATAAATTTGCGCGTGTTTACGAATTTATAATATATTATCTTGAATTACGAAATGCAAAAATTTACGGTCTGGTTGAGCAAAAACATTTAGAAGATAAAGAGGTTTTGCGAATCGAGGACCTAAATTTTTGTATTTCGTAATTCATAGATATTAGATTTTATTCCGATATGACTCTCAACACTTCTTCAATGGTTGTTATGCCTTGCACGGCTTTAAATATTCCGTCTTCTATCATAGTAAGCATATCTTCTTTTTTCGCCTGGTTTTCAATCTCTTCAGCCGTTGCTCCTTTCATTATAAGTTCTTTTATTGTTGATGACATCCTTAATACTTCATGTATCCCGATTCTGCCGCTATAACCATCTTCGCACTCCGTTGTCGCTTTCGGTTTATAAAAAGAAATTTCTTTCCAGTCGGCGTTTTTTTTCACGACTTTTTCTTCTTTAAGAATATTAAGTGTTTTTTCAATATCCACAGATTTGCCAAGTATATCAATTTCTTCTTCACTCAAAAAATATTTTTCTCTTCTTGAGCAAAGCTTTCTTACAAGCCGCTGGGCTATTATCACATTAATGGTTGATACTAAAAGAAACGGTTCAACGCCCATATCAAGAAGTCGCGGTATCGCTCCCGATGCGGAATTTGTGTGAAGCGTGGACAAAACCAAATGCCCCGTAAGCGAAGCGTTTATGGCGAGCGCGGCCGTCTCTTCATCACGAATTTCTCCAACCATTATAATATCCGGGTCTTGTCTTACAAGAGAGCGCAAACCTGACGCGAAAGTAAAACCTATTGACGGCTTTACTTGTGTTTGGTTTATTCTCGACATTTGATATTCTATCGGGTCTTCAACTGTTGAAATGTTCACATCCGGCGTATTTAAAATATCCAATATTGTATAAAGCGTGGTTGTTTTGCCGGAACCGGTAGGTCCTGTCGTTAAAATCATTCCTGTTTTTAATTTTGTCGCCATATGTATCCTCTCAAGCCCTTCTCCATGAAAACCTAAGCCCTCAAGAGAAAATCCTCCTGTGTTCTCTTTAAGAAGCCGCATCACCGTTTTCTCTCCAAAATGTGTCGGTAAAATTGAAACTCTTAACGAGACTTTTTCTTTATTAACCTCAATCTTGAATCTTCCATCCTGTGGGAGCCGTTTTTCGTCAAGTTTGAGATTTGAAAGAACTTTTATTCTGGCAGTTATGCTTGACGCCGCGTTTTTCGGCAAAATCATAGCGTCGTGTAAAATACCGTCAATCCTATATCTTACAAGAACTTCTTTTTCCATCGGCTCAATATGCACATCCGAAACATTTTGTGTAATTGCATGGCGAAGCAGAGAATCAACTATGCGCACGACCGGTATGTCTTCTGCGAATTTTTTCAAATCGTCTTCGGATATTTTTGTGTTTTCTTCATTTTCAGCGATATTTTTAATTGCTCCGGCTTCCCGCTTAATAATATCTCCGAATTCGGCTTTTAATGTTTTTTGATACTGAAGCAGTGCTTCTTTCAAAGATACGTCATCGGTTAGACGCGGAAGAATTTTTAATCCGACCTTTTTTTTCACAAAATCAATCGCTGAAAGGTCGTCTGTGTCAAGCATAGCAACCTCAAGACTATCTTTGGTCTTATTAAACGCGATAATGTTATTATTGCGCGCTATTGGTTCGGGAATAAGCGACAAAATTTCAAAATCAATTTTCTTGTTTTTAAGATTAACAAAAGGGATGCCAAGCACATATGCCTGCATTCTGCGAAAATCGTCATTTGTTATAAGTCCTTTGCTTACAAGAAGTTTGCCTACATCTTCTTCCGAGCCGCCTTCTTTTTTCTTTTTGCTTTCTTCTTCCGCGTCTTCAAAATCGGCGCGAGAAATAAGTCCCGAATCTATTATAAAATCTTTCAAATGTTTTGTTTGAATATACATCAATTTTATTATAACAAACGATTTGCGATATAAAAAAGAACTTATCCTCACGGATAAGTTCTTTTTGTCGTGTTTGTTTATTTACTCTTTAGTCTCTAATTCTAAAACTCTTTAAATTTAATATCCAGAACGGTAATATTGAGAATTTTTGTAACGGTGCCGTTTGCCGACAATCCAAATCTGTCCACTCCTTCAATATTAAGGGTAACTTCCTTTATAAATTTATTGCCTTCGCCGTATTCTAAATCCATACGAGTCATTTCAGAATTCGAATTCTGCAATGTTCCTATTGACTGCCCCTCGGCAAGCGGCGCTGTGTTATTGTCTTCAATAAACCATGTCCATAATGTCGCGTTTTCAACAAAACTTTTCATATAAATAGGCGTTGTTTTACGCGCGACCCTTATCTCTTTATCGCATTCCGTCCATTTTTCTTTATCAAGCGAACACATAAAATCTGCTTCTATTTCGCGCAATTGAACCGATTCTGTAACAGTTATCGTTGTAGGAGCCGTAAATTCA
>MFAC01000015.1 GCA_001774455.1 Candidatus Campbellbacteria bacterium RIFCSPLOWO2_02_35_12 | reverse complement strand
TTGAAAAAAACAGCGAATACTCTTGGAATTGGCGTATGTTTTATTTGAGCCCCCATTTTCTCCAATTCAGGAA
This sequence comes from Candidatus Campbellbacteria bacterium RIFCSPLOWO2_02_35_12, assembly GCA_001774455.1. GTDB lineage: Bacteria > Patescibacteriota > Minisyncoccia > Phycocordibacterales > UBA2163 > UBA2163. Next base: position 6,525 of record MFAC01000015.1, on the reverse strand, counting down.
GTCTGTTAGGCGAAATACTATTTATGTTTTCAACCTCTCCTTTTTTATATCCGTTAATAAGAGAGTTTTCACTCGGATAAAATATAAATTTAATGTTTGAAATATACGGTTCTCCCAAAGCGTATTTTTTAAAGGATTCAAGTTCATAAGACAACGGTTTTTTGCCGAAATCATACTTTATTTTTTTTATTTTATACGGACCACTTCCTATCGGCTTATTATTAAACGTATTGAAAGAAAATTGTTCTGAATTTTCATCCATCCAGATATGAGACGGCAATATGCCCATAGTCGTGTTTTCTAAAAATGGCGTATATGGTTGTTTTAATATAAAACGAATCTCTTTATTATTTATTTTTTCTACGGTAACACCATCCCAGATGACTCTCTTTGGACTTTTTAAGCCGATATCCTGCGTTTTTTGTATTGTAAATACCACATCGTCTGAACTTACTTTTACTCCGTCGTGAAAAAATATATTATCTTTAAGTATGAAATTATAAATAAGACCATCTTCCGAAATATTATAACTTTCGGCCAAATCTTCAATTAAATTTCCATTCGGAGTCGCTTTCATAAGACCGGAATACACAAGAGTCGTCAGGTCCCTGTCTATGTCCGATACGGCAAGTATTGGATTAATAAAACGGGAAGACCCGATAACACCTTCCGTAACCATTCCTCCTCTGGACGGCACTTCTACTATAAAAAATTTATTTATATTGTAGAGTATCATAATCACGCTTCCTATAAACAAAATCACTAATCCAAAAAATAGCATCTTCTCCGATGGGGAAAATGTTTTAATATTTTTTTGTACAGACTCTTCTTTTGGAACTGAAAATATTTTCTGAGTCAATTTTCTGCGGATGTTTTTCACAAGTTTTAGTGTCTCTTGCGGTAAGATTTTTTAATCGTTAGTAAATATTATTTTTATAATTTATAAAAATTATTTAATTTTCAATTAAATAATTTATATTATAAGCGCTAAAAATGAAGTAATACCAAAAAATACAGCTAATACAATCGTAGCGTTAAATAAAGTTTTTTCAAATCCGCGCCGTTTATGAAATCCTGCGCTGAAATTATCTCCACCAAACGCTCCGCCAAGACCAGAGCTAGTTTGTTGCAGTATGATTGCTCCTATTAGAAATATAGATAGAATAATCTGAATATACGGTAAGAATTCAATTACTATTTTCATATATAAAAATTAGCATATCATATAGAATATTAAATATCAAGGTTTGTGATAGATTCGGGTATATAAATAGTTATAACCCTCTTAAATATTCCTGAATTACGAAATACAAAAATTTACGGTCTATTTGAGCAAAAATATTTAGAAGATAAAGAAATTTTGCGACCCGAGGACCTAAATTTTTGCATTTCGTAATTCATAGTTATATAGGGGCTATGATATACTCTAAATTATGCCGACGACTTCAAAATTTCAGATTCTTTATAAAAAACTCAATAATGAACAAAAACAGGCAGTAGACGCTATTGAAGGTCCTGTAATGGTAATAGCGGGTCCCGGCACCGGCAAGACCCAGATTTTGACTTTAAGAATCGCGAATATTTTGCGAAAAACAGATATATCATCTGACAGCATTCTCGCTCTTACATTTACAGAGTCGGGTGTTTTTTCAATGCGTAAAAGACTTGTTGAAATTATAGGAAGCGACGGATATAGGGTTGGAATTTTTACTTTTCATGGATTTTGTAATGAAGTAATAAGACGATTTCCCGATTCTTTTCCAAAAATCATAGGAGCAAATCAACTTAACGATATTGAAAAATTATCAATTTTAAAAGATGTAATTCTTAAATCACCGCTTAAAAAATTAAAGCCGTTCGGAGATAATTTTTTTTATCTTAATTCAATTAGAGGGAAAATAAGCGAGCTTAAAAGAGAAAATATTTCTCCGGAAGAACTCGCAAAATCTATAAAAGAACAAAAGGAAGAATTCAAAAAAATAAATGACCTTTATCACGAAGAAGGCGTCCACAAAGGAAAGATGAGAGGAAAATACAGCAGTCTTGAAAAAAAGATTGAGAAAAATACGGAACTTACGCTTGTCTATAAACTTTACGAACAAGAATTAAGAGACAGAAAATTATACGATTATGAAGATATGATAATTGAAACCATTAAAGCTCTTGAAAATGATAAAAATCTTCTATTGAGTTTGCAGGAAGAGTATCAATACATTCTCGCGGATGAACATCAGGACGCGAATAATTCGCAGAATAAACTTTTAGAATTATTAGCAAATTATCACAAGAACCCGAATCTTTTTATAGTGGGAGACGAAAAACAAGCAATATTCAGATTTCAAGGAGCGTCGCTTAAGAATTTTTTATATTTTAAAAAATTATATAAAAAATCGTTTGTGATTAATTTGACACAAAATTACCGTTCTTTTCAGCATATTCTTGATTCCGCGCATTCTCTTATAAGCGCGGCGGGCGACCGTAAACATATTATGCTGAAAGGAAGAAGAGATGCCGACCATGGAAATAAGATTGGATTTCGAGTTTTTTCAAAACAAGAATATGAATATTTATTTATTGCAGAAGATATAATAGAGAAAATAAAAAAAGGCGCGCACGCGGAGGAGATAGCGGTGCTTTACAGAAACAACAGAGACGCGGACGCTATAATGTCTATATTTGAAAAAAAAGAAATACCGTTTACTGTTGAGTCCGACCAAAATATACTTTTGGACAATGATATACAAAAGCTTATAACACTTTTACGCGCCATAAACGATTTAGGAAATGATAGTATGCTTTTGTCGGCGCTTCATATTGACTTTTTAAAAATAGATGGACTTGATATTTATAAAATATTAGCTCTTTCCAAAAAGACGAAAATCAATCCATACGACATATTAAGTTCAAAAGAAATTCTTAAAAAATCTTATGTCGGTCAATTAGAAAAAATGTATGAGATATACAAAAAACTCAATTTATGGAAAAAATTTGCGCAGAACAAACCACTCACGAAATTTCTTGAAATAATAATTAAAGAATCCGGTTTTTTAAAATATTTGCTTTCAGGACGAGATGCGACTGATAAAATCGCAAAATTAAGCAGCTTTTTTGATACTGCGAAAAAATTAGTGGAAAATCACAGAGAATATAAATTATCCGATTTTATAGAACATATTAATTTGCTGGAAGAACATAATATTTTAATTAAAAAAGATTCAAAATTGATAATTCCCAAAAAAGTTCGTTTGATGACGGCGCATAAATCAAAAGGATTGGAATTTGACTTTGTTTATATTGTCGGCGCTTACGATAAACATTGGGGAAACAAACGCGTCATTGAGCATTTTCATATTCCAATATCCGTATTTCAAAAAAATGAAGTGGAAGAAAATAATGAGGATAGAAGATTATTTTATGTTGCGCTTACACGCGCGCGTTTTAGCGCTCATATAAGTTATCCAAAAGATGGGCAAAATGGAGAAGCGCAGATGTCATCTCAATTTATAGAAGAAATTGACGATAAATATATTTATGAATTTGATACGAATTTATTTGAAAGCGCGATTAAGAAAGAGATATTTCTCGCGCCTAAAAAAGATATAAAAATTTCCATAAAAGACAAACAATTTCTTAACAAGCTTTTTGAAGAACAAGGGTTTTCCATTACAGCGCTTAATAATTATTTGGAATGTCCGTGGAATTATTTTTACAGCAATCTTTTACGAATACCGAAAGCCACAAATAAGCATTTAATGTTTGGAACGGTTATACACCGCGCTCTCAAAGATTTATTTGATAGCGTTCAAAATAGAGAAGTCATCGGAAAAAAGAAACTGCTCGCGCTTTTTGAAGACTATCTCGGGAAACAACCGTTTTCGCAAGACGAGTATAATGAAGCGTTTGAAAAAGGAAAACACGCTCTCTTGGGATATTTTGACGCGTATAAAAACGGCTGGAAATATTTTTCTTTTGAAAAAATACTGAATGAATTTAAAGTGAGCGTATTATTTGAAAATATTAAATTAAGAGGAAATTTAGACAAGGTTGAAGTTTTGGATGGTAATAACAATGTAAATGTCGTTGATTATAAAACGGGAAAACCAAAAAGTAGAAATATGATAGAAGGAAAGACAAAAAGTTCCGATGGAAATTACAAGAGACAGCTTGTTTTCTATAAATTACTTTTGGATTTATACGATAACACAAAATTTAATATGCTCTCAGGAGAAATTGATTTTGTGGAACCCGATGAAAAAGGGATATATCATAAAGAAAAATTTATAATATCGGACAATGACATTAAAGAAATAAAAGAAATTATTAAAAATACTGCAAAAGAAATCTTGGAGCTTTCATTTTGGAATAAAAAATGTGATAATAAAAAATGTGATTATTGTGAAATTAGAAAAATGATGGAATAATATCGTATTCTGAATTATGAAATATTTTTGAATTAAGATTTTTTCAAATTATGTATATAAAAATAAAGGTTACGGCAGACGCCAAGAAAGAAAAATTTGAACAAAAATCTGAAGATTTGTTTGAAATTGCGGTTAAAGAAAAAGCAAAACAAAATATGGCAAATGAACGCGCAAGAGAGATTGTGGCGCGACATTTTGGTATAATAAAAGAAAAAGTTAGGATTATAAGCGGACACAGGTCGCCAAGTAAAATTATAAGCGTAGATAAAATTTAACATAATAACTATAAATTACGAAATACAAAAATTTAGGTTCTCGGTTCGCAAAACCTCTTTATCTTTTAAATGTTTTTGCTCAAATAAACCTTAAATTTTTGTATTTCGTAATTTAAGAATAATAAAATATGGATAATGTAAAGAAAAATATAAAAGCCACAAATATTGAACTCGTTCCTGAAATTTCTGATTATTTAGACAAGAGATTGCGTTCCATTGAAAAATTAATCAATCCTAATGACACAAGCGCGATATTTGACATTGAAGTCGGAAAGATAACAAATCATCACAGGACGGGAGATATTTTTAGAGCAGAAATTAATCTTCATATAGTCGGCAATCAGCTTCGTTCATCTGCGGAGAAGGATACTATTTTTAACGCCATTGATAAAGCGAGAGATGAAATGATATATGAATTACGAAAAACAAAAGGCAGACAAATGAGGTTTTTAAAGAAAGGCGGAACAGCGATAAAAGTTTTTATGCGCAATATAGGCGCGGGTGGTGTAAAGATTAAAAATTTTATAAGAAAAAGAAGAAAATAATTTTAGAATTATTATCTTAAAAAATCTTCGTAATCCATTTGTTTTTTTCCTTCGGGAATTACCGTTTTTATTTTTAAGTCGCCATTTTCAAGAGTTGCGTCTGTTATTTTGACGCGAATTTTTTTATTGTTTTTTTCCATAAAAAAATAAGCCGTCGGCCACTCTTCAAAACCGCGAATTTTCAAAAGGTTTTTATATGGCTTGTCGTCTAAATTGATAAGCCCGTCTTCTTTTTTGATTTTTTTAGTAAATGTGGCTTTTTTATGGACTTGCGTTTTAGGTTTAATTTTACCGGCAATCCATTTAGGAATTATTTCTGTAAGCATTTTACCCCCTTCTATCGCTAAAATTTTACCAAGAGCGCTCGCTTTAAGCGGCCACTTTGGATTATCGCTAAAATCAATTACTTTTTGTTCAAGTATGGGACCGCTATCCATACCTTCATCGATCAGTATTATTGTTACTCCCGTTTTTTTCTCGTCCCGCAGTATTGCCGATATTACAGGAGACGCTCCGCGCAGTTTTGGCAGAAGAGACGGATGCACATTGATAGTTTTATATTTTGGAATTTCAATGAGTTCTTTTTTTAATATTTTTCCGTATGACGCGACTATGAATAAATCATAATTGCCCTTACTTAGCATATTTAAAACATTATCATCAAGTTTTTCCGGTTGCATAGCGATTATATTGTTTTTAAGCGCCCATATTTTTACAGGCGGAGGAGTCATAATAAGTTTTCTACCTTTTGGTTTATCGGGTGCTGTTATTATAAGGGTTGGGATTATATTCGCTTTTTTTAATTCTTCCAAAACTATCACAGCGATATCGGGAGTGCCGAAAAACGTAATTTTATATTTATTTAGCGTCATATATTTTTTTTGCTTTATCTATAAATAAAATTCCGTTTAAGTGATCTATTTCGTGCTGAAAAATTTTTGCAAGAAGCCCGCTTGCTCCTCGTTCAAATATTTTTCCATTTTCATCATACGCGCGGATTGTCATTTTCTTTGCGCGATTTACAATGCCGTATTTTCCATACATAGAAAGACATCCTTCCTCGCTCCCCTCGCTATTTTTTGATAGTTTTATAATTGTAGGATTTATAAAAATTAAATTAGAAAAGGCGGCGGGAAATGCGGATACCGTATTTTCATCATCGTCTTTTTTAAAATTAAATATTTTGCCCGATACTATAAATATGCGAAGAGGCGCTCCAATTTGAGGCGCGGCGAGAGCAATCCCGTCTTTTTCTCCACCAAGAATTTTAGACATTTTGTCTAA
>MFAC01000014.1:20823-25238 GCA_001774455.1 Candidatus Campbellbacteria bacterium RIFCSPLOWO2_02_35_12 | reverse complement strand
AGACATCTTGGATTTCGCTCATAAAAATAATATCCTGACGACAATCAGGGGTTCTGTTTCCGGCTCTATGGTCACATATCTTGCCGGTATTACAAATGTTAATCCTCTTGAATATAAAATACCGTTTGAGAGATTTCTCAATCCAGAACGCCCATCCGCTCCCGATATTGATATGGATTTTGCCGATAATAAACGTGATGAAGTGATACGATACGTAAAAGATAAATATGGCGCTGATAAGGTCGCGCAAATAGGAACATTCGGAACAATGGCTGCGCGCGGTTCTGTTCGCGATATAGCTCGCGCTCTCGGACATCCATATAATATGGGAGATAGAATTGCAAGACTTATACCGATTGGTTCGCAGGGATTTCCAATGACAATAAACAGAGCAATTGAAATAACGCCCGAACTCAAAGAACTTTATGAAAAAGAAAAAGAGGTGAAAGAAATAATAGATATAGCTAAAAAGATTGAAGGAAACACGCGCCATATATCCGTGCACGCTGCGGGAGTGGTGATATCTCCTACCGACCTTACCGACTTTGTTCCGCTACAATTTGACCCAAAAGGCGGAAAAATAATCACGCAATACGATATGCATTCAGTTGAAGAAGCAGGATTGTTGAAATTTGATTTTCTTGGAATTAAAAATCTTGCTATCTTGGCGGATGCTGTTTTGCGCGTTAATAAATCCCATAATACCGATATAGATATAGAAAATATTCCACTTGATGATAAGAAGACATTTGAAATGCTGGCGCGCGGCGAAACGATGGGGCTTTTCCAATTAAACGGAGCCGGTATGACAAGATATCTGAAAGACCTTGTGCCTACAAAAATACACGATATTAACGCAATAGTCGCCCTTTATAGGCCTGGTCCGATGCAATTTATCCCTTTATATATAGAGAGAAAACATAATTCAAAATTAATAAAATATCTTGACCCCGCTTTTGAAGAGATACTTGCTCAAACCTACGGTGTTCTTGTATACCAAGACGACCTTCTTATTATAGCTAAAAAATTTGCCGGCTACTCCTGGAAAGAAGTTGATAAATTTAGAAAAGCGGTTGGCAAAAAGATTCCGAAAGAAATGCAAGCTCAACGCGAACGATTTATAAACGGATGCATTGAAACAAACAAGTGGAGCAAACAAAAAGCGGAAAAAGTGTGGGGCTGGATTGAGCCGTTTGCGGCATACGGCTTTAATAAAGCGCATAGTGTAAGCTACGGAAAGGTGGCGTATCAGACAGCGTATATGAAAGCAAATTTTCCAATTGAATATATGGCGGCGGTTTTGACGGCAGATTCGGGCGATATAGACAAAATATCAGAAAGTATTGCTGAACTTAAGAGAATGAAAATTCCCATAATGCCGCCTGACATAAATGAAAGCTTCGGAGATTTTACCGTTATTTATGACAAAAATAAACACAAAATCCGTTTCGGACTTCATTCTATTAAAAATTTTGGGGAAGGTATCGGAGACTTTATAATAAATGAAAGAGAAATCAACGGAAAATTCAACTCTATTTCAGACTTTCTTAAACGAATACAAAATAAAAATCTAAACAAAAAATCGCTTGAAGCGCTTATAAAATCAGGCGCGCTTGATGAATTCAGTGAACGCGGGAAAATGCTGTTTAACATTGAATATCTTTTAAGATACAATAAAGAACATTTTGAAATTGCGCAAAATCAAGATTCATTATTCGCGGAATTTTCTGAAAATACCGATTTTTCAAAACTTAATTTGAAGGAAAATGAGCCTGCAAGTCAAACGGATAAATTATTTTGGGAAAAAGAGCTTCTTGGTCTTTATATTTCCGGACATCCACTTGATGAATTTAAAGAAAAAATTAAAGATAAATATAAAACAATAAAAGAAATTAAAATGAGTATGTCCTCGGGAATGATTATCGCGGTGGCGGGAATTGTGGAAGAGTGCAAAACGATACTCACAAAAAAGGGAGATGTTATGGCTTTTGCGCGGGTGGCGGACTTTAGCGACAATATTGAAATTGTTCTCTTTCCGGAAACATTTACGAAATTCAAAATACTTATGGAGCGAGAGAAATGTATAGCAATAAAAGGTAAAATTTCCACAAGAAACGGCGGAGTAAGTATTATTACCGAAGCAGTTAAAGAATTATGAGTTTGAATTGTGACCGTTTGCTAAATTATATCTGGTGTTTAAATAATTATAATAACGCAATTTTAGTTATTATTTCTATTCCCAAAAATCAAATATCCAAGTTGGCCATTTTAGCGTTTGACTGAATAAATAATTTTCTTGACACCACATCTGTGCCCATAAGAGTATCAAACACTTTGTCGGCTTCAATCGTGTCTTCTATTGTTACTTGTTTCAAAATTCTTTTTTTAGGGTCCATTGTTGTCTCCCATAATTCTTCAGGATTCATCTCTCCAAGCCCTTTGTATCTTTGAATTGAGATTTTTGCTTCTCTTTTGATTTCTGTTTCCTCGTCACTTTCTATTTCTGCTATTTCTTCTTCTTTATCTTTAACGCTTTCAGCGTCTTTGTTGAGTATTTTTATTTTTTCGGCGTCTGTATATATATATTGAATTTCTTTTCCTTTTTTTATTTTATAAAGTGGTGGTTGAGCTATATATAAATATCCCCCTTCAATTATTGGCTTAAAATGTCTATAAAAAAGTGTCAAAAGAAGCGTTCTAATATGCGCGCCGTCCACATCTGCGTCAGTAGCAATAATTATTTTATGATAACGAATTTTTGAAATATCAAACACATCTCCTATTGCGGTCCCTATTGCCACAATAAGCGCTTTGATTTCAATGGATGCTAACATTTTATCCAGCCGTGCCCGCTCCACATTCAGAATTTTTCCCTTAAGTGGCAGTATAGCTTGTGTTCTTCTGTCTCTTCCCTGTTTGCTTGAGCCGCCCGCCGAATCTCCTTCTACAATAAACACTTCTGATTCTTCCGCTTTTTTACTCTGGCAATCGGCAAGTTTCCCCGGAAGAGTCATGCCTTCAAGCGCGCCTTTTCTGAGCACGCTATCTTTCGCCGCTTTCGCCGCTTTTCTCGCTTTAAGAGCAAGTGTAACTTTCCCAATAATCGCTTTTGCGTCATCGGGATGCTCTTCTAAAAATATGCCGAGACTTTCAGAAAATACAGCATCCACCGCGGCGCGCGCTTCAATACTTCCGAGTTTTCCTTTTGTCTGGCCTTCAAACTGAATTTCGCGCATTTTAACGGATACAACAGCCGTAAGCCCTTCAAGAACGTCGTCTCCCGTAAAATTATCTTCTTTGTCTTTTATTAAATTATTTTTTCGCGCGTAATTATTTATGGTTCTTGTAAGCGCGGTCTTAAAACCCGTTATATGCATACCACCTTCCGCATTGTATGTATTATTGGCAAAAGCGAGAATTCGCGGAGGTATGTCGTCAATATACTGCAATGATATTTCAACAGCTACTTCATCTATCTCTTTTTCAACATAAAAAATATTTTTGTGTATCAATTTTTGATGTTGATTATAAAATTTAACAAGCGATAAAAGTCCTCCTTCAAAATAAAAAGTCATTGCGGGAACATCAAGAGCGAGTTCGCGCAAATAAAATATGTTTTCTTTTTCTATTTTCCCAGTATATTCTCTCGCATCAATAACAGATATTCTCATACCTTTTACAAGATACGCTTGTTGGCGAAGGTGTGCCGTGATTTTATTAAAATCATACTTAATTTCTTTAAAAATTTCAGGGTCGGCTTCAAATGTTATTATCGTTCCGTTGTCTTTTGATTTACCAATTTGTTTAACGGCCACTTTCTTTTTTCCCTGAATATATTCCTGCATAAAGATTCCTCCGTCTCTTCTTACCTCCACTTTTGTATAAATTGAAAGCGCATTCACGACAGAAACACCGACACCGTGAAGTCCTCCTGATATTTTATATCCTTCCCCTCCGAATTTGCCTCCGGCATGAAGGGTCGTCATAATGGTCTCAAGCGCGGATACTTTCGTCTGTTTGTGCTTATCCACGGGAATACCGCGTCCGTTATCCACGACACGAACTTGATTATTGGGAAGAAGAACGACTTCTATATCGTTAGCGTATCCGCCCATCGCTTCGTCACGCGCATTATCAAAAACTTCCCATATAAGATGGTGAAGTCCATCAGTTCCCGTCGTGCCTATATACATTCCTGGTCGTTTTCTAACAGGGTCTAAACCCTCCAAGACGGTAATATCTTTAGCGCTGTAATTATATTCTTTTGTTATTGATTTATTTTCTTTTTTAACCATTTTTTTAATAAAATATAAGGATTTTTATTCTTTTTGTGTTTGAATTATAACAAAAATCTGCTTAAAATTCAAATAATTTTGATAATATCAACACTATTTTAATCACAGACATTTTGGCGC
>MFAC01000014.1:0-20808 GCA_001774455.1 Candidatus Campbellbacteria bacterium RIFCSPLOWO2_02_35_12 | reverse complement strand
TTTTGGCGCTATTTGAGGAAATTGAAAGAGATAAAAAAATAGCGCAAGACGATATATTTTATTTGTTATCAAATTTTTAACTTTCAATTTTTATCTTGTGTCTTGAATTACGAAATCACCTGACTTCCCATCTGGAATTGCTATTTAAAGCGCCTGTTATTTTATCCATAATTTTATTAACTTCTTTATCTGAAAGCGTCTTCTCTTGAGATTGAAAGACGAGATTAAACGCATATGATATTTTGTCATCTTTTATAAACTTATCAAATAATTTTATATTTATAAGCAATTCTCCCGCTGATTTTTTAATAACATTAAAAATATCTTCGCTTGTTTTGTTTTTTGGAACCCAAATCGCTATATCTCTTAACATAAATGGGTATGCCGCTATTGGTTTGTATATAATATCTTTTTCTATTTCCTCTTTTTTATATGAATTCAACGGAGAGGCGAGTTTGCCGATAAGTTCGTCAAAATTTGTTTCAAAAATATTTTCTTTCATATCACCAATAATTTCAACACCAAGAATTTTCGATAATTCATTTATGACTTCTCCAATATATTTTAAATCACCACCGAGAGCAAGAGACGTATGTTCTTTGTTTTTCAAAAAAATATTACCTATCTCAAAAATTTTTATATCATCGCAATCAAGCAATGGCATATTTTTGATATTCTGCCGCAATGAATTGCTTAATCCCGCGTGTAAATCTGCTCGTAAAAAATTTTTGTCGGACGCGAACGGTTTTTCAATTTCCACTTCTCCCTTGTCTCTGAATGAATATGTATAAACCTCTGAGAATCCCCTGTCTGCTAAAAATTGTCTTATTTTGCTTGTATAGTATAATTTTTTATTAATTTTGCTTTCTCTTTCCATCTTCTCCGGAAGTTTTGCTTCAATATTTTCATAACCGTAAATTCTTCCAACTTCTTCTATTAAATCCGCTTTCACTTTTAAATCCATCCGTTCAATAGGAGGATTTACAATAAAATCTTCTCCATTTACTTCATAATTAAATCCCAATCTCTTAAAGATATTCTCCGCTTCTTTTTGAGATATATTAGAGCCGAGAAGTTTATTTATATCTGATACAGAAATACTTATTTTTAATTTGCTTAATTTACCAGAAAATGGATTTTCTTTAAGTGGGGTATTCAAAATAATTGAGATTTCTTTCGCAACACCTCCGTCTGAGGATGAATCTCCTGCCCGATTTGGCAATATATCTATATTAAAAATATAATCTCCGTCAACTTCTTCTATATTTTCAACTTCATAAGAATGATTCGTCAAAAGTTCTGCCAATTTTTTCGGCTTCAGTAATTTTTTGCTGAAATATTCCTGTATTTTATTATAACTTGCTCTCATATTTTTTAGAATTGCTGGACAAATCTTAAATCACCGTTATAAAACAGCCGTGCATCGTCAATTCCATACTTTAACATTCCAAGACGGTCAATGCCCATGCCAAATGCGAAACCCTGATATTTTTCAGAATTAATTTTTACATTTTTTAATACATTTGGATGAATCATTCCCGCTCCAAGCACTTCTATAAAGCCGCTATTTTTACAAATTGAACATCCTCTGCCTCCGCATTTAAAACACGATATGTCCACTTCAATACCCGGTTCAACAAATGAGAAAAAACTCGGTCTAAATCTTATATCAATCTTTTTGTTAAAAAATTTCTCAAGAAAATTTTTTAAGACGGCTTTTAATGTTCCGAGTGTTGTAACTTCATCAACCATAAATCCCTCTAATTGATAAAACTGTGTTTCATGCGTCGCATCTGTCGCTTCATTCCTAAATACTTTTCCTGGAACGATAACTCTCAAAGGTGGCTTATTATTTTCCATATAATGAATCTGAACATTAGAAGTGTGCGTTCGCATTAAGATATCTTTTTTGTCTTTTACCCAAAAAGTATCCTGCATATCGCGCGCGGGATGATTTTTTGGTATATTAAGCGCGTCAAAATTATAATATTCGCTCTCCATCTCGGGACCATCCGCGACCTCAAAACCTAAAACAAAAAATATAGAATTAATCTTATCTATCATCTGCGTTATAGGATGCAAATGCCCTTTTTTACAATTTATCATTAGTGATATTTTAACTTAAAAAACGTTTCTTATCAACGCACTTCTACTTATGTTTAGTTAACCTTCAATGGCGATACTGTGGATAAATAATAATTTAATTTCTCAATTGAAATCATACCGTTTAAATACTTTCCAAGAGGGATTCTTTCGTAATTATAGAAATGTAAATATTCCTCCAAGGATTTTCAAGTTCTTCTCGGATTTAAATAATATTCTTGATAAATAAACTTCACGAGCTCTTTCAACCGCTCCGTCTCAAGTCTCGGAGAAGATTTTAGAATGAAATAATGAGACGATACCTTTTCCAATAAGAAAACCCGTCCAAGGACAAACCCGTCCAAGGACTGTCCTTGGACGGGTTTCCTGTCCAAGGACTTCCTGTCCAAGGACAGTCCTTGGACGGGTTCTTCCTGTCCAAGGACAGTCCTTGGACGGGTTTGATTTTGACCGGATATACCAGGTGCTTGATTTTTGTTCGCCATAATGTGTTTTTGGGATTAGCCCTTATAAATTCTGATAATTAACCTTTGTTACCTCAATCTTATCAGAATGTCATCTCATAAGGTTAACTGTACATATCATTGTAAAATAAATGCGTTGTTGTTATAATATAGAAATATGAGATACCCATGGATAGCATTTACAATTGTTGGTATATGGATTCCTATAGCCATATTAATATCTAAAGAGCCGAAGTTGGATCCAACTTGGCTTTATGTTTTGGGAGTTATTATCAGCACAGTGCTTGCATTATTGGGATTCAGGAGTTCCGCATAATGCAACTGAAATATGCAACCGTTTATATTTATTGAAAGAATTTTTCTTATATCATTTATATTCCTAAAATATTCAGTCAAGAAAACATATATTGACCAATTTGGAGTTCGGCAGAGATTAGATAATCCTATTCGCCTACGATTGGTATTTGAAGATGTTGGCGGCATATTTATGAAGTTTGGTCAGATATTGGCTATGCGTTTTGATTTATTGCCAATAAATTATGCTGTCGCGTTATTGAATCTATTAGACAATGCCCGCACCATACCAAACAATAAAATGTTTGGGGTTTTTTTAGATGATACGAGAAAAAATATAAAAGATGTTTTTGATAATTTTAATGAAACATCCATTTCCACAGCTTCATTCGCCCAAGTATACAAAGGTACATATAATGGAAAGGATATAATAATAAAAATTCAAAAACCAAATGTTAAAAGATATATAACTTCCGATATGGTGTTATTGCGTATCTTTGCCTATATTATAGACGGGGTGGGTATCTTAAAAACCGTCTCAATGAGTGATGTATTGTTTCAATTTAAAGAGTGGTTACATGATGAACTTGATTATACGATTGAGGCGCGTAATGCGCAAACCATTTATGATAATGTCAAAAAAAATAGGTTAGAAAATATAGTTATACCAATTATTTATCATGAATTCACAACCAAGCGAATTATCGTGCAAGAATTTTTGTATGGTTTTCAAGTCAATAAAATTATTAATGAGCTGATGGTAAATCCTGAACATATAAAAAATACCTTAAAAGAAAATGGTATTGATTTGCTCCGAGTTTCAAATTTATTCATTAGTGATTTAATGCGCCAGTATTTTATTGATGGCGTATTTCATGCAGACCCGCACCCGGCAAATCTGATGATATTTTCAAAAAATAAAATAGGTTATATTGACTTCGGTATTATAGGTAAATCAAAATATAATAATTTTGATTTACTGCGATATATTAATGGGGTTGCGGAACTTGAATTTAAAATCGCGGCAGACGGTATGGTAAATTTTATCGGAACTTACATCAAAAATGAAATGGGGAGTGTTCTTGATGACAAAAAAATAAAAACGTTTTATGATATCGTCTTAAGATTCATTACTGACAAATTAACGGAGGATTTTAAACCCATCGTGAATGACTGGCATTTTCATACAGGAAATAAGGATTTGGAATTAAAGGAGCGTAGTGCCGCGGTGGCATTTCTTAAAATGGTTAAAGCCGTTGAAAAGTATCATTTAAAATTTCCGTCAGATGTAATTGCATTTATACGCGCATTGCTTATTATTGATATGGTATGTCTTAAAATGGCTGATAACTTTAACATGATAAAAGCGATACAATCGTTTTTTAACCTGCATTCACTGGAGAAAGTAAAAACTTCAATACATAATAAAGAAGCGTATAGAATATACGGAACAAGACAAATTAAAGAAAATTTAGAGTATAACAGGGAACAAGAATACAATATGAAAGAAAAATTTACCGATATCGTGTATATACTGGCGGAAAAATATCCTGAGTTGTATAATAAAATAAAGAGGGTTTAATTTAATAATTAATATAATAAAATATGAAATATCCTTGGATAGCTATTACTATTGTCGCAATTTGGTTTATGGCAACATTTACAATTCTGTCCAGAGAGGAATCCAACCCTGAATATATCCTTACTATTTCACTAGCGGCATCGGCAATCTTGGGTTTTTTTGGATTTAGGAAACCAAAATAATTTTTGCACAATCATTATCAATGTATAAATGTTTTATGCGCGAGATTAAAAAATATGCTCGTATTTTAATATTACTTAAGATTTGTTACTTTTCTAAATATCCAAATTGACCAATTTTGCCAAAGTTTTACATTTTTAATATTATTTTGTCTTATTTATAATATATACTTTGAATTAATTATAGGCTCTTTTTTAGTATAAAATATTTCACAGAATAGCAAGAAACATCAAAGATGGTCCTTGATGGATTGCTGTTTTGTATAAGTTGAAAAATTAATTGTAAATTGTGAATTAAAAATTATTAAGCTGATGGCCATATTAACATCAAAGTTTAACCTCGCTGTTAATTTTTTATCAAGATTGAACCTAAGCGATTGAACGATTATTTTGCGACCTGAACCGCTTCTTCAAACTTGATAGAGAGTAATTTTGAAATACCATCTGAACCTATTGTAACACCGTATAAAATACCGGCGCGGCTCATTGTTTCTCTATTATGAGTAATTAAAATAAGCTGAGAATATTTGGATAAATTTTCTATCATATCTCCGTATCGTTTTGAATTTGCTTCATCAAGCGCGGCGTCTGTTTCGTCAAGCGCCAAAAATGGTGGTGGATTTACTTGCGACATAGCGAACAAAAGAGCGATGGATGTCAAAGCACGCTCGCCTCCGGAGAGCATTACAAGACCTTTTGTCCTCTTGTGCGGCAAACTTATAAAAATATCAATCCCTTCTTCTTCATCCTCATCTTCTTCAGTTTTTTCCGAATTATTTTCCATATCAGAGAGAATATTTATATCCGATTTTTTTCTTTTCTTTTCTTTTATCACAGACAAACCAGCTTCACCTCCTCCAAACATAAGCGTAAAAAAATTTTGAAACTCTTTATTTATTTTTTCTATTCCGTCATTAAACTGAATGCTTAATCTTTCTTCCAAATTTTTTATCAAATCTTTAAGAGCTCTTGCTGATTTTTCAAGGTCTATGATTTCATTCTCTAAAAATTCATCCCGCATGAGCGCTTCTTTGTATTCTTTTATTGTCTCTTCACCGGAGCCACCGCCGAATTCTTCAAGTCGTATTTTGATTTTTTCAATTTTTCTTCTTCTATCTTCTTGTGTTTGTCGTCCTTCATTTACTATTTCTTCAAGACTTTCCTCTAAATTATATTTATCATAATCAAGTGCTGCTCTGCCAACAAGAACGGTGGCTTCTTGAAGCTCCATTTCAAAATCTTGTTCTTTATGAATTAAATCGTTTTCAATACTTTCAAATTTATCAAGTGTCGCTCTTAATTGACTCTGATGAGACATAATGCTGAATATCTCGCGCTCCGCTTCTCTATTGTTATCTTTTTCGGCTTCTATCTTTGTTTTTAAAATAGAATATCTTTCATTATATAAAGATTCATCTTCTAAAATATTTGCCAGGTTTTTGTCAATTTTTGTCTTCTTATTTTTTAGATTCTCAAACTCATTGTAATAAATTTCCGTATCTTTGTCTTTAGAAAATGTTATCGCTATAAAATTTTTTATTATTGAGCCAATAGAGCGAAGAGTGTTTTTTATTTCAGATATGTTGTTTTTCTCTTCGGCGACGCTTATTTGCGAATATACTTGTTCTGCCACTTTATTTAATTCATTATAATTTACGGTTCTGTTCTCAATAATTTTTTGGTTTTCTTTTTCTTTTTCTATTCTTCTGTTTTCTCCTGAAATTTCTCCTTCTATTTGTCCAAGCTCTCGTATTAGAGTATCTTTTTGCGTTCTTATATCAGTCAATTTTTTTTCTATTGTTATCAATTCGTCGCTTTTTTTATCGCTTTTTGACGATTTGGATAATATTTCTTTCGCTCTTTGGAGTTTCTCTTCAAGAGTCCTTAATTCATCCTGAGGAGCTTTTTGAGCTTTCTCTGTTTTCTTTTTAGTAAATGAAATATATTCGGATTCTCTTTTTAAATATTCTAAAGAGAGTTTTTTAAGTTCATCGCGCATAATGATTGATTTCTCAACTTTGTCAACCTGTTTTTTAAGAAATCTTATATGTGGAGCATTTTCTTTCCGCAATAATTCAACTTGCGATATATTATCTTCCGTCTTTTGCAGTTTCTTTTGACTTTCCTGTTTTTTATATTGGAATACTTTTAATCCCAGTGCATCTTCTATCATTTCTTTTCGCTCTTTTATGTTGGCGTTTAATATTCTATCTGCTTCGCCTTGCGATATTATATGATGTCCCGACGAGCCGATATTGGCGGAGGATAGTAATTCCGCGATATCACGAAGACGAACCTGCGAACTATTTATAAAATATTGATTCACACCATCGCGATATACGACACGCTCTATCGCCACTTCGTCAAAATCAATATTCAAAAAACGTTTAGTATTATCAAATAAAATTTTTACGGACGCCCTGTTTGAGCGTGGTATTGTTTTTGAACCGTTAAATATCAAATCCTCTCCGCGTTTTCCGCGAAGCGATTTAATGGACTGTTCGCCTAAGACAAAACGAAGTGATTCGGCTACATTTGATTTGCCTGAACCGTTCGGACCGACAATACCGGAAATCTTTGAAGTAAAATCAAAAACGCTTTTTTTCGCAAATGATTTAAAGCCCAAAAGCTCAAGAGATTTGAGATACATTTAATTATTATACAATTTTACTTTGAATTACAAAACTCTTTTAACTAAGTTTTTTCAATCAAATTTAACTATTATTGCTGCGCTTTGTTGAAAAATTTAAAAATCATACAAAACATCGATATGTACAAGTCAGACCTGTGCATCTTGAATTACGAAATACAAAAATTTACGGTCTATTTGAGCAAAAACATTTAGAAGACAAAGAGGTTTTACGACCTGAGGACCTAAATTTTTGTATTTCGTAATTCATAGTGTGCATATCTTTAAATTTTTAAATACTTATGATTTTTTGTGTTATTAATCCCACTCTTTTATCAAAAGCGCTTTTTGCGCGGCGTCCTGTTCCGCTTCTTGTTTTGATTTGCCTTCTCCTTTCTCTACAAAGTCTTCACCGAGATACACGCCAACAATAAAATTTTTTTCATGGTCGGGACCGATTTCTTGCATTGTTTTATATTGCGGGGTAATACTTACTTTCTCTTGCGCGACTTCTTGAAAACGACTTTTACTATCCTGCCAGAGACCTTTTTCCACTATTTCATCTGTAAGCGGAAATAAATTTTTTGCGATAAAATTTTTCGCGGCATTATATCCTTGGTCTAAATAAAGCGCACCCACAAATGATTCAAAAGTATTCGCGAGTATATACTGCCTAGCGCGTCCTATATCTTTCGCCTCGCCTTTTGAAAGCAATAAAAAATCATTCATACAAAGCGTACTGGCCACGGATGAAAGTGTAATAGTATTTACAAGCGCCGCTCTATATGAGGTTAAATCTCCTTCTGTTTTTTCAGGATATTTTCCATATAAATACTCTGTAACGACAAGCTCCAGCACGGCGTCACCCAAAAATTCAAGTCTTTCATTGTGAGCCATTCTAAAACTTTTATTTTCATTCAAATATGACCTGTGAGTGAAAGATTGTTTCAAAAGGTTTTTATTTTTAAATACAATATTTAATTTTTTTTCAAATTGTCCAAAATTCATAATTTTTTATTACCTTGAATTACGAAAAACAAAAATTTATGGTCTGGTTGAGCAAAAATATTTTAGAAGATAAAGAGATTTTGCGACCCGAGGACCTAAATTTTTGTATTTCGTAATTCATAGTTAACTTATACTTCTAAAAAATAATTCTTTATTTTTTTAATAATATATTTACAGCTTTTGTGACGATTGGAAGTATATCGTCATAGAAATTAAGTTCAACAATATCTGAAAGTTTAAACCACTTAGCGTCGTTTAATCCATCTTTATCCGCAAGTTTTAAATCATCAAATTTTGATTCTGCCAAAAAATACACCACTTGTTTTCTCAACTTTCCTATTTCCGGGTCTGAAGCGATATATTCATTTTCTCCAAGTTTATCTTTAATTTTTACTTCAATGCCAAGTTCTTCTTTTATTTTTCTAACTGTGCCGTCTTCTTTATTCTCTTTTTCATCTATTCCTCCTTTTGAAAGAGTCCAGTGTCCAAAAACATCATGAACTAATGCGAGATAAATATTGTTATTATTGTTTGCGTATATAACAGCTCCACCGAGTTTTTTTATCGACATTTTTTCATACGGAATATCTTTTATCTTTTTTTTATTTTTTTTCTTTGAAACTTCTTCTTTGCCCGGTTCTCCCATTTCTTTATATACCGCTCCTAATACTCCGTTTATAAATCTTCCGCTGGACTCCCCGCCAAATGTTTTGGCAAGCTCAATTGCTTCATTAATGGCAACTTTTGCCGGCACTTCTTTTCTATCTGAAAATAAAAGCTCATATAGACCGACTCTTAATATATTTCTGTCAACAATGGAAATTTTATCAATTGACCATTCAGGAGCCGCCTTCTCTATAATTGTATCTATGCTTTCTCTCTTTTCTAAAATATTGTCTAAGAGTTCTCTCGCAAATAAAAAATCTTCCATCCCGGGAGCAAATTCTTCGGCATTACGCGCAAGAATTATTTTAGTATCTTCGGTTTTTCTTTCTGTTTTACTGCCAAGCGGGTTTTTACCAATAAAACCGTTAAAATCCAACTCAAACAATGTTTGTAATACTATTGACCTTGAAAGATGCCTATTTGCCATAAAAACTATATAGGTAATAAATTACAAATTACAAATTACAAATTTATCCTCAGTATTTTAAATCTTTTATTTCTTAGATAATTCCTCGGCATTAAGTATTTTATCTTCTGTCTGTTCTGCGTCGCTTGTGGCTTCTTCGCTCATTGCTTCTTTTTTCGCTTTTGCTTTCGCTTGTTTTTTCTCAAGTTTTACTGCCATATCTATAACCACTCTACCTTTATATCTGCCGCAAGAAAGACATACATTGTGTCGTTTGTGCGGAGCTTTACAATCCATGCATAAAGAAATCCTCGGTTCTTTAAGACTATGATGCGACCGCCTGTTTGCGGTATGGCTTCTTGTATGTCTCATCCTTACTGTCATAAATATAACTATATCAAAATAGACGAATTTTGGCAAACTTATCTGTCAATTATGTTCAGTGGCTTGAACAATTTTAGGATTTGAAATTTGGCTTTAATGTCTTTAATTTTCTTATTTATCTTGAATTACGAAATACAAAAATTTACGGTCTGGTTTTGCAAAAATATTTAGAAAATAAATAGGTTTTGCGATTCAAGGACCTAAATTTTTGTATTTTGTAATTTATAATATTTAAATCATTTTTTGAGAATTCAAGATTAATTAAAAATTTTTTTCAAAAAACTTTTACGATGAATGGCGCATATTCCGTATTTTTTTATTATTCTATAATGAGCTTTTACGCCATAACCTTTATGCTTTTCAAAATTATATTCAAAATATTTTTTGGATAAACTTGTCATTTTTCTATCTCTTTTCACTTTTGCGGCAATTGAAGCGAGAGATATTATCGGTTCTTTTTCGTCCCCTTTTATTATTGTTTTTTGATTCAAAAATATGCTCGGAGCTTTAAGAGCTCCGTCTAAAAGTATCAGACATTTATCTTTATTTACGGAAAATTTTAAAAGTATCTTTTTAATGGCGATATTTATCGCGTGATTAATTCCTTTATTGTCTATTATTTTCGCGCTTGAAAATACTACTAAAAATCTGAAGTCTTTTTCTGTCCCGCCCAAGAATGATTTTTGCGCAAGATTTTGTTTATCTTCCATAAATTTAAACCATTTTTCTCTTTTATTTTCAGAAAGTTTTTTTGAATCTTTCAAAATATTCGATTCTAATTTGAATTTTCCGTTCAAACGGAGCTTAAACTTTTTGTATTCATTTTTTGAAAACAAGACCGCGCCAATTGCAACAGGTCCCGCAAGAGGCCCGCGTCCTGCTTCATCTATGCCGATTACATATTTATAAT
The DNA here is from genome assembly GCA_001774455.1 of Candidatus Campbellbacteria bacterium RIFCSPLOWO2_02_35_12. Lineage (GTDB taxonomy): Bacteria > Patescibacteriota > Minisyncoccia > Phycocordibacterales > UBA2163 > UBA2163. Next base: position 10,183 of record MFAC01000014.1, on the reverse strand, counting down.
TCATTTATATTAACGGATTGCATTATCGTGAATTACGAAACTCTTCCTCGTTATAAAATGTTCGTCATCTAATTTTGTAATTTGGGGTTCTGTAATATTTCAGCAAAAAACCGCTTTATCGGCGGTTTTTTGCGATTTCAGCATAAAGCTATTTTGTAATTCAAAATATAATTACAATAACAACTCAAAAAATCATTATGGACCGACTTCATGATCATAAGCGGCGGCTAAATCATCCGTACCACATGTATCTAACTGATTTGTACTACCTTCAAGATTAGCTCCTACACAGTAAGACGCTCCTGTTGCCGATATGTAGAAGTATTGGTTATTCGTGCTTTGCGGGTCGGAGGGAAGCGCCGGTATAAAGTTATCGGTTACAAGCGATGCCAAAGCTGTTGATATGTTTGCCGCTATAACTTGAGTCGGATATTGACTATTTTTATCAAAACTAAACTCAAGAGCTATTTGAAGCTGTTTCATATCCGCGATTCTTTTTGCGTCTCGCGATTTTTGACGAGCAGTATTTAAGCTCGCCAAAACAACGGACGATAAAATTCCGATAATCGCGATAACAACCAAAAGCTCAATAAGCGTAAAACCTTTATTTCTTGCCTTTTTCATAATCAAATTAACTATTTTAATTAATAAATTATTTAAACGACCGCTTTTAATATTAAATTAAAAAGCTTTTTTGCAACATAAAAATTATATAACTATTTATAGCTATTTCAAAAAACACTGTGTGGATAACTCAAGTACCAAAATATTGATAATGCAAGGTTATATGGCGGAAGATATATTATATATAGGCATAAGAACCGCCGCTAAGAGTACTCCGACACCAAGCGCTAAAGCCACAATCATTATCGGTTCTATAAGAGTAACAAGAGTATCTACCGTATTTTTTATTTCTCTCGCATAAAATTTAGACAATGTGTTTAAAATATTGCTAAGTTCTCCCGTCTCTTCTCCTACTTTTACCATTTGTATCAAAATACTTGGTATTTCTTTATGTCCGGTAAAAGATTCCGATAAGGAACTGCCGGATTTTATAGATTGCGCTGATTTATTAAGCAATTTTTCATATGTCGTATCGCCGATAACAGTAGCTGTTATTTCAATTGCGCGCGTCATTGTTATACCACTTGAAAGCATTGTGCTTAAATTATCGGAAATTCTAGATAAGTAAAGTTTTTTATATAAATTTCCCAAATATGGAATAGAAAGTCTAAATTGTGAAATAGACGATTTGCCTTGTTCTGTTTTATTATATTTCCACAAAAAAAATCCTCCTATAATTACTAATATTAAAAGAAAAATTCCGTAATTCACAAAAAAATCGCTTACGCCCACCACTATTTTTGTATATATTGGCAATTCTTGACCTGATTCAACAAAAATGTCGCTTATTTTTGGAATAACCAATGTCAACATAAGAATCATAACTGTAATAAAAGTAAATGTTACGAAAGCCGGATAGATTAAAGCATTTTTCGTTTTTGATGTTATTTCATACGACCTATCCAAATAATCCGCCAAATATGAAAATATCTGGTCAAGTTTCCCCGACTCTTCCCCCGCGCGCACCATATTTACATAAAAAGGAGAGAATATTTTATTATGTTCCGAGAGCGCGTCTGATATTGATTTTCCCGATTGTATGTCATCTGCCACATCTATAAGAGCCGCTCTTAATATCTTGTTTGAAGATTCGGAGCCAAGCAGTTTAAATACGCGTAAAGCGGATACTTGCGATTCAAAAAGTGTTGATATTTGCCGTGAAAGCATAACTATCTCTTTATTGGAAACTCTGTCAAAAAAAGATATTTCTCTCTTAAAAAAAGATTTTTCTTCAGCAGAAATTATAGACGATATGACAAGACCTTGTCTTTGGAGCGAGCTGATTGCCACATCTTTATTAATCGTGTCAATACTTCCCGCTGTCTCATTTCCTGTTTTGTCTATAGCTGTGTATTTGAATAACATATATATATTTTAATTTGTGATTTGTGATTTATACAATCTGTTCCAGCACCTTTGGATTAAGTGAATGGGCTCTCGCATCTTCTATTGTGATTTCTCCGCGCCTCACAAAATCGGCAAGAGACCTATTTAAGTCAATCATTCCTTCTTCCATATTTGTTTCAATAACCATATTTAATTCCTGCGTTCTCTTTTCGCGAATAAGATTTGCAACGGCATTATTATTGATAAGAAGTTCATAAACCGGAATTAATCCGCCTGAAATTCTCGGCACCAATCGCTGAGAAAATATTCCCGCCAAAGACGCGGCAAGCTGAATGCGAATTTGTTCTTGTCCGACCTCCGGAAATGAATCTATAATTCTGTCTATTGTCTGAGCGGCATTATTGGTATGAAGTGTTGATAATACCAAATGTCCGGTTTCCGCGGCGGTTACCGCGGTTGATATTGTCTCAACGCCACGCATCTCTCCTATCATCAACACATCAACATCCTGTCTGAATACGGACATCAAGGCCGTGGCAAAATCTTTGGTGTCAATCCTTACTTCGCGCTGGTCAATCATAGATTTTTTCTGCTCAAAAACATATTCTATGGGGTCTTCAATCGTGATTATATGTTCCGCCCTGCTTTTATTTATAATTTCAATCATTGAAGCAAGCGTCGTTGTCTTACCTTGTCCAACAGGGCCGACAACAAGAAAAAAACCCTGTTTTTTTTGCGCGAAAATCTCAAGAATCGGAGGCAGATTAAGCTCTTCCAGGGTTTTAATTTGTTTTGGAATAAGTCTGAGTGATATTCCTATTTCTCCTTGCTGAAAAAAACCGTTTCCTCTGAAACGAGTGTTTTCATCATATTTATACGAAAAATCAATTTCTTTATTTAATAAAAAATTTTGTTTTTGCTCTTGCGTTAAAAGTTCCGAGATAAAACCTAATGTGTCTTCTCCCGATAATCTTCGTCTTTTTAAAAGTGGAATAAGAACGCTGTTTACTCTTATTGTGGGATAATTGTCCGATGATAAATGAAGGTCTGACGCTGACTCATTAATAACAAGGTCAATTAACGCTTTTAATTCTTTTTTATAATCTGTTATATTTTCCATATAATTATATTGAAAATTATTATATCCTTAACCGTGTTTTTCAATGATTTTTTCCACTTTGTCTAAAACCTCCGATGGTATGGATTCCGCTTTTATTATATAATCCGCAATACCCAAAGATTTCACTTTATCAACCTCTTCTTCTTTCCATTGGTTAGATAAAGCGATGAATACTGCATTATTCGCGAGTTTTTCTTTCCTGACAATTTCTAAAAATTCAATTCCGCTAAGTTTTGGCATTATAATATCAAATAATATAATATCAGGAGAAAAGCCCTCTCTCAATCTATCTAAGGCCTCTTTTGAATCCAAGCTTGTACTCACATCAAAACCGTGTTCTTTAAACTTAATCGCGTACATATCGGTCATAAAACTATCGTCATCTATAAGAAATATTTTATTTTTTTTATCCATATTTTTATGTTTATTTATATATTATAAGTAGTATAAAACATACCGTTATAAGTATCAATGTATTATATTATCTAAAATTTTTCTAAATTATTTTCTTCAAAAAGAAATTCTCCTCCGAGCGTATTAATCTCGCTAAACGGAATTTTCTTATCAAACGCTTTCAATATAGCGTCTTCTTTCATTGTCAGCATTCCGTTTTTGCGCGCGATTTTTTGAATTTCCAAATCTGAAGGATTTTTGAGAATTATTTCTTCAATTTCTTTATTCATCTCAATTATTTCAAATACAGCCATCCGTCCTCTCATTCCTGTTGGACATCCTTCATTCGGTTCGGGGTCAAAAAAATTTTTACCTATTGGCAGAGTTTTTCTATATTTCTCCGGTAAATCCGAAAATTGACTCTCAATCATTTTTCTCATACTTTCTTCTATTTCTATCGGCTTACCTGTGGCTGGGCATAATGTTCTCACAAGTCGTTGAGCGACTGCTATGATAAGTGTCGGGGCAATTAAAAACGGGTCTACCTCCATCTCTAAAAGTCTCGGGATAACGCCGATTGCATTATTGGTGTGAATTGTTGACAATACAAGATGTCCCGTCAAAGCCGCCTGTACGGCAAGCCCGGCCGTTTCTTTATCTCTTATCTCTCCAACCATTATAATATCCGGGTCCTGCCGAAGTGTTGTTCTAAGGCCGTTTGCAAATGTATATCCTATTTCAGGTCTCACTTGCGACTGGCTTATTCCGTCAATGTTATATTCAATTGGGTCTTCAAGCGACAAAACATTTTTTGACTCATGGTCTGTTTCATTAAGCATTGAATAAAGTGTTGTTGATTTGCCGGAACCGGTAGGACCTGATATAAGTATAAGACCGTATGGCTGTTTTATGGCATTCTTAATAAGTCTTAAATTTCTTTCGCTAAGTCCAAACTCATCAATCTTTCGCACGCCTTTATCCGTGTCTAATATTCTTATTACCACTTTCTCTCCGTAATATGAAGGGAATGTTGAAACACGAAAATCAACTTTCCTATTATTTATTTTTGCTGAAAATCTCCCATCCTGAGGTCTTCTCTTTTCATCAAGTTTCATTGACGAAAGGACTTTCAAGCGCGCCACAACAGCTTGATGCGTTTTTAACGGCAACATCAAACTCGTGCTTAATGTCCCGTCTACACGAAATCTTACCCTTATAGAGTTGCTCATATGTTCTATGTGAATATCCGACGCGCGTTCTTCAACCGCGTAATGAATTATATTCGCGACAATTTTTGTAACGGGAGCGTCTTCTTTTATTATATCGGTATTGGAAACTTTTTTATCTTCTCCCAACGCTTTTATTTTTTTGTCTTTCACCAATTCAGTATCAAGTTCCGATATCGCTCTATTGACTTCTCCGGAAAAACCTTTATACATCTTATAAATCTCATCAAAATCATTCTCTGAAATAAGATAAATCTTAAATGGCGTATCCGCGTTTGAAGAAATAAAATTAAGAGCGTCCAGCGCGTCTAAATTATCGGGGTCAAGGATGCCGACTTCCAAAATATTGTCGCTGACTCCAAGCGGAACGAATTTATAATGCAATGCCGACTCTTCCGGAATATACTTAAACACCTCAAACGGCACGCTTTTATTTTTAAGCTCCCATATCGGTATATTATAATACTCTCCTTTCGCTTTTAATATAATATCCTGCTTAATACCTGTTTTAATGAGTATTTTTTCAAAAGAATTACCCGATATTTCGGCTTCTTTTTTTATTAACGCAATATCTTTTTCATCTATAATATTTTTTTTTTCTAAAATAGAAAGTAAATTCATATACTTTGAATTACGAAATACAAAAATTTATGGTCTGGTTTTGTAAAAATATTTAGAAGATAAAGAGGTTTTGCAACCAGAGAACCTAAATTTTTGTATTTCGTAATTCATAATCATATAGGCGTAATTTATAAATCCCGCGTAAATATAAATTATTGCATTTGTCCAGCGCCTATTGTCTGTTCATCCGTGCTATCGCTTAATGTGTCGCGGTTTGCGTCAACTCCTATCGGCGCAAAAGGATTGTTTCTTCCCACAGATTCCGGCGCTAATTTCTGACCAAAATCTTCTAAACTTCTAAAAACAGGGTCTGAAAAAATACTTCCATCAAGATTAATTAAACGTAAATTTATGAGTAAAGATATTAGTTCATCATCCTCCGTTTTACCTACGGCATTTACGCTTTCTGACATAAGAAGATTATTCTCCTCTCCGCCAAATAAAATATTATAACCGATAGCCGCAACAATTATAATTACCACAATAAGAATTTTATTTTTATATTTTTTTAGAATTTTCATATCTGTTTTATTTTATTTTTTTACTTTGCGTTTCATTTTTACTTCAACCAGTAAGTCTCAAGTCCTATTCTGTATTCATATATCAAATTATTAATTTCATCTCCCTGCTGGACAAGAGATACCTCTGTAATATCAACAACCCTTAAGCTCTTTTCTATATTTTTGATAAATTGTATAAAATTGTCATACGGGGAAATTACGGAAAATGAAAGTTTAACCGATTCAAACAGCTTATTGCTCGGACCTATAACTCCAACCTCTCTATTGTCTTTTTTATTGATAGTTACATTTTTTATACGCATACCGTAAGTTGACGCTATGTAATCAATGTCAAGAATAAGTCGCACATTATCAACATTATCCGGTAATAATTTTTCTAAACGGTCAATATCGTTCGTAGAAAATGTATTGTAGACGGAAAGTAATTTATCTCTAACCTCTCTTAATTCTTTTGACTTGTCAAGCGCGTTGTCAGATTCATTTCTCTCGCTAATCTTAAGCCGAATATCGCTATAAACAGGGTCAATATACAAGAAAAAAAGTCCTATTGAGATAAGTGTAAAAATAATTGGAAGTGTTAATCTAATCATATTTAATATAAATTAATTATTATTCAATCTATTTCGTCAATATTGTATTTTCATATAAAATCAAATTTGAATCTATAAAAGCCATAAAATCAAATTCTACATCACCTTTATTATCAATATTAAGATTAGAAAAAATTGGCTCTTGTATAGACCCGCTCTTACCAAATATGTCAGACTGAAGCGCGACGGAATTAAAACTTTTTGCTTTTCCTTTCATTGAGATGTTCGCTCTGCCGTTTTCATCTACATTATATTCAAGATTTTTAAACTGAATATTTACAAGTGTCAAATCTTCAAGTAAATTAAAAAATGATGATGTTGTTTTGTGTTTTCTTAATATATTTCGCGAAGATTGTATCCGTTTTTCAAGACGATTTATTTCCTGAATAAGAGTTGGCTCAAATTCCGCGCGGGCTCTTTTTAATTGAGAGCTTTTATTTTCTATGTCTTTAATTAAAAATTGCTGATATAAAAACACGCCAAGCGAGAAAACAAGAGCGCTGATAAAAATAATAAGCGTCAGCAGAAACAAAATGCCTATACTGTTTCCTTTTGAATGCAAAGCGGTGTTTGCGGCATTAAATGCTTTTTTCGGTATAAACGATGTATGCGATTTTATATCCATAATTTTTTATCTTTATCACTATTTGCCACCACAAGATAGGTAGTCTATATTATTATACATCACTTTTACGCGCATAGAGAGTTTATATTATCTTTAATGTTAATAACATAATTCTGTGAATTACGAAACGCAAAAATTTATGGTCTGGTTGAGCAAAAACATTTAGAAGACAAAGAGATTTTGCGACCCGAGGACCTAAATTTTTGCGTTTCGTAATTCAAGAATAATTATAAATATATTTACTATTAATTCATTTATTTGTATTGATGTCAGTCAATCTCCTGAAGTCTTCGCAGAGCAAGACCGACGGCAACGGCAAATCCGGGCCCAACTTCTTTCAAAATTTCTTCAAGAAACGCTGGTGATTTTGTTTTTGAAAATGGATTACTTAGCATTATATTTGTTTCAAAATACTTTTCCGCAACAGAAAGTATTCCTTTCATTATTGCTCCGCCTCCGGTAAGTATCACATTGCCGATATTTTTATTATTTTTCTGCTGATATTGCGTCATAACTCTGTTTGCTTCGGTAAAAATACGCTCAAGCGCCGGTATGATAACATCTCTGGAATCTATAATTTTATTATCTCCGAAACTTTCAATAACACCCGCTTTTCTTTTAAATTCTTCGGCTTTTGGTATAGTTATGCTTAAAGATTTTGAAAGTGTTTGAGTAATATTCTGCGCTCCGCTGTTTATTACATGCGAAGATTTGATTATTCCAAATTCAACTATATACAGCTTTGTATCTCTGGCGCCCATATCAATCACCATAGTCGGGGTTATACTTTGTTCCACAACGGCTCTTATCGCGCTGAAAATCTCTATTTCAAAAAAACCAATGGCAAGGTCGGTGCCGTTTATTATTTCATTATATTTATTTAAAATATCATTATGAATAGCGACAAGAAGCACTTTCATTTTTTTGTCGTCTTCTTTTTTCTTAACGCTGTCTTTGCTAATTTGTCCGTCAGAATCGTAATCTCCTTTAAAAGAAAAATCTTCGTCGGGAATAACAAACCAGTCCAATGTTACTTCGGATATTGGCACCGGAATATATTTTCTTGCTTCAATCGGTATCATTGAAGAAAGATTTTTCGGATTAAGCGGCGGCATTAAAATAAGCGATATCAAACTTGACGAAAAAGGAATTGATACGCCGGCTTTTTTAGCCGTAACATTTGCCTCAATCAGCAAATCATTCAGAGCTTCGGCTATCTTTGAAGCTGGAAGATTTGTAGCCTGCCCTATTTCCGCGCCGAAGTACGGACCGAGAGAGAGCTCTCCGTATGTTTCAAGTACGGCAACACCTTTGTGTTTTTTAAGCTGTACCACTTTTATTGAGGACGCGCCGATATCAATACCGACAACGCTTATTTCTTTTTTTTTAAAAAAATCAAATAAAGACATGTTTATTTTTGAATTACGAAATACAAAAATTTATGGTCTATTTGAGCAAAAACATTTAGAAAATAAAGGGGTTTTATGACCCGGAGATCTAAATTTTTGTATTTCGTAATTCATAGTATTTATAATATTTATCCGTTAAATATAAAATATTATGTTCAGAGTCGCGTGGCAATTTATAACTTATCGTATAATAATATTATACTTAATTATAATATAAACGCTATGTTTAAATTCAACAAAATTATAGAAACGGTATTAAAATTTTTTTTTCCAAAAGACGAATTTGATAAAAAAGCGGAAAATATATCTATTGATATTTTGTCAAAAAAATTATCTCTTAACAATAAAACGGAAGATGAATTTATATATACTCTTTTTGATTATAGAGATGAAGTCATAAAAAATATGATATGGTCGCTTAAATATAAAAAAAATAAAAAAGTCGCGAAATTATTCGCGCAAATCTTATATGACTTCCTGCAAGAAGAATTATCGGATTTAAATGTATATTCGGATTTTAATAAACCGCTTCTCATACCGCTTCCGATGCACAAAAAACATCTTCAGGAAAGAAGATTTAATCAGACTGAAATTTTAGCAAAAGAACTTTGCGATATTGCGGGAGAATCTTTATGTATTTTAAAAACAGATTTACTTAAAAAAATAAAAAATACTTCGAGCCAGACAACGCTTGTCAGGTCAAAACGACTTAAAAATATTAAGGGGGTTTTTTATGTTAACAAGCCGGATGAAATAAAAAATCGCGATATAATTCTGCTTGACGATGTTATAACAACAGGCGCGACATTAAAAGAAGCGCGAAAAGTCCTGCTTGCCGCGGGAGCAAAAAATATAATTAGTGTTGCAATAGCGCATTAAAAAATCAAAAAATATTTATTTTATTTAAGCGTCCTGTCTATTTACTATGAATTACGAAATGCAAAAATTTACGGTCTATTTGAGTAAAAATATTTAGAAGATAAAGAAATTTTGTGACTCAAGGACTTAAATTTTTGTATTTCGTAATTCAAGATATTTACAAACCAATATGCCGTAAGTAAAAAATAGATGAAAAAAAATAAAAAATGGTATTATATAATCGGTTAAAGTAAAAAATCGCGTGTATGAAATAAGCGGCGACAATACGAAGTATATTGGAGAGTTGGCTGAGTGGACGAAAGCGCCTCACTGCTAACGAGGTAGGGGTTTATAGCCCCTCGAGGGTTCGAATCCCTCACTCTCCGCCAAGAATCACATTTCGAAAAATCAAGGTTGGAAGCCTCGGCGCAAAGCGCCTCGGCATGGTATTTTTCCGCAATTTGAAAGGCATTTTTGAAATCCAAAACCAAAGAGCGGTCGGCAATGCGGAAGTTCGAACCAATCTTTTTGAGAAAATCCCGAATCCTTTCGGGATTTTCTTGTTGAGCGTATTTTTCGGCTTGGTTGGCGTCCTTTAGAAAGGCAATGGCAAGTTCGAACCGATTATTGCTCTTTCGCCCAAAAGCATGGATTTTTTCTTCCAAATCTTTTTTAGCGAGAATGAGCTTGTACTTTTTGGCGGTATATTCCGCTTGCGACAAATTGCCGTCCAGTTGCAAATCAAGCAAACGATCAAGTTTTGTTTCTATTTCTACAAGCTCATTTCTCGCTTTTTGGGCAAAAGAGCTTTCCGCTTGGGCAATTTTAATTTTTTCATTTTCAAAATAA
>MFAC01000013.1 GCA_001774455.1 Candidatus Campbellbacteria bacterium RIFCSPLOWO2_02_35_12 | reverse complement strand
TAGGTCCTCGGGTCGCAAAACCTCTTTATTTTCTAAATGTTTTTGCTCAACCAGACCGTAAATTTTTGCATTTCGTAATTCAAGATAATTTAAATTTTTTCAGAGTTGCTTGCCTGTAAATTATATGATAATGTAACGATATGAATATAAATGTTAAAGTAGAAAAAGATAGTAAAGAAAATTCAATCGGTCTTATACGAAGATTTACCAAACGGGTTCGCGGCTCGGGAATTTTAACGCGCGTTCGCGGTTTAAGATATTATCAAAGACAGCCATCGTCATATGTAAAGAAAAAACAAGCTCTTAAATCAATAGTGAGAAGAGAGAAAAAGAAAGAATTGATAAAATTAGGAAAGATAACCGAACAAAATAAAAAATTTATAAAAAAGAAATAAAAATTTTAATGAAAAAAGAGGGCAATTTTTCAATTTCAAAAACAATAAAAGGCAAGCTTGAAAGCTTGCCTTTTGAAAAAATAAAAATATATGTATTGGGAAAGAATTATGAATTAAGTCTTGTTTTTATTGGAAGTAAAAAATCAAAATCGCTTAATAAAAAATATCGCGATAAAAATAAATCCGCGAACACGCTTGCCTTCCCTCTTTCAAAATCAAACGGTGAAATATTTATATGTCCTGAAACTGCTAGCCGAGACGCGATAAAATTTAAAATGAGAAAAAATCAATTTATAATACATCTGTTCGCGCACGGACTACTGCATCTCAAAGGATTTACGCACGGAGAAAAAATGGAAAAAGAAGAAGAAAAAATAAAATTAAAATTTAAAATATAAAATTTGTGGATTTTGAATGCTATACTATGAATTACGAAATGCAAAAATTTAGGTCCTCGAATCGCAAAAATTCTTTATCTTCTAAATGTTTTTGCTCAAATAGACCATAAATTTTTGCATTTCGTAATTCAAGATACTATATTGTATAATAACCGCAATACTTTGCATAATCTGAATTATTTCAACAATTTATTTCACGGAAAAAAATTTTTTAATATTTAATTTTCATTATGACTCGCAATATTACAACAGGAATAGATATTGGAACCTACCAAATTAAAGTGGTAGTAACAAAAAATGATAAAAATACAAGAACGCCAAAAATTATAGGCGCGGGTTTTGCCCAATCAAAAGGGTTGCGGCATGGTTATATAATAAATTCAACCGATACTATACACAGTATAAATACAGCAATTGAACAAGCGGAAAAATCATCGGGAGTAAAAATAAAAAAGGCCTTTATTTCAATAGGAGGCGTTGGTCTTGAAGAAGTATATTCAAAAGGAAGCGCTGTAATTTCGCGAGCCGATTCTGAAATCACCGACCTTGATATTGAAAAAGCGATAAGAGATAGTGAAAAAAAAGTTGAACAAAAAATTATAAATAGAAAAATTCTTCATGAAATACCGATAAGCTATAAAATAGACGGGCAAATCGCGCTTGGAAAACCACAGGGTATGAAAGGAAGCAAAATAGAAGCGGAAATATTATTTATCACATGTCTTGAACGACATCTAAACGACCTGATTGCGGCTATTGAAGAAACTGGGATTATTGTAGAGGATGTAATGGCTTCTCCTCTTGCCGGCAGTTTCGTCACATTAAGCAGAGCGCAAAAAATCGCCGGCTCTATTCTTGCCAATATTGGCGCTGAAACCGTATCAATAGTTGTGTTTGAAAATAATATCCCGATATCGCTTAAAGTATTCTCAATAGGGTCAACGGATATAACAAATGATATAGCTCTTGGACTTAAAATACCGCTTGAGGACGCGGAACGGATAAAAATCGGATTGCTTTCCGGTATTGATTTTCCAAGAAAAAAACTTGATGAAATCATTACGGCGCGTCTTTCAGATATTTTTGAACTTATTGAAGTTCATTTAAAAAAAATAGGGAAAAATGGGCTACTACCAGCAGGCATTATCATCACAGGCGGCGGTTCGGGAATAGCTACAATAGAAGACATAGCGCGCGCTATATTAAAACTTCCTTCAAAAATAGCTCTGCGGGATTCCGGGGAATCTGCGGTGTTCGGGCAAATGCGCGAACAGGTCAAAGATTCTTCGTGGGCGGTAGCGTATGGATTATGTATATGGGGTGTCTCAACAGAAGATGAATCTATCGGAATTAAGATTGCAAAAGAGACCAGCGGAAATGTAATAAGATGGATTAAACGATTTCTTCCTTGAAATTTTTTAAATAACTATGACATAAATATTTGTTATGTCAAAGTTCACAATTTTATTGATATCTGATATAATTATAAATAGTTAAATTAACTTCTATGAATTACGAAATGCAAAAATTTAGGTCCTCTATTTGCAAAAATTCTTTATCTTCTAAATGTTTTTGCAAAACCAGAGCGTAAATTTTTGCATTTTGTAATTCAAGATTAACTTCTTAATTATTATATGAAACAAATCAAACCTGATATAGAAACATTCGCGCGAATCCGCGTTATAGGCGTTGGAGGCTCTGGAAATAACGCAATAAACCATATGATAAATTCAAAGGTCAAAGGTGTTGAATTTATTTCAGTCAATACCGATGCTCAAGATTTACATCACTCTTCATCAAAGAAAAAGATTCATATAGGAAAAAATCTCACAAAAGGTCTCGGCACCGGAATGAATCCCGAACTCGGAAGACGAGCGGCGGAAGAGACAAAAGAAGAACTCCAAGAAATCACAAAAGGGTCTGATATGGTTTTTATCGCCGGCGGAATGGGAGGAGGAACATGCACTGGAGCGAGTTCCGTTGTGGCAAATATCGCAAGAGAATCGGGAGCGCTTACCATCGCTATTGTAACGAAACCGTTCTCTTTTGAAGGACAAAATAGAATGGAAATCGCGGAAAAAGGTCTTGAAAATCTAAAAAAGGAAGTTGATGCTCTTATTATCATACCAAATGACAGATTACTCGCTATTGTTGACAAAGACACGACAATTAAAAGCGCTTTCGCGATGTCAGACGATATACTTCTTCAAGCCGTTGAGGGAATTTCAGACCTTATTACCACCCCGGGTATTATAAATGTTGATTTCGCGGATATCAGAACAATAATGGAAAATGCCGGTTCGGCTCTTATGGGTATAGGTATGGCCAGTGGTGAAAAAAGAGCGGAGGAGGCGGCGAGAATGGCAATTTCTTCTCCCCTTCTTGAAATATCCATAAATGGAGCCAAGGGTGTTCTATTTGCCGTCGCGGGCGGCGATGACCTCGGAATGCTTGAAATTCAGGAAGCGGCTAAAATTATTACGGAATCTATTGACCCTTACGCAAAAGTAATATTTGGAGCAATTAAAGACGACTCTATAAAAAAGAATGAAGTAAAAGTTACCGTTATAGCAACAGGTTTCCCTGATAATATACTTCATAAGAGCCCGCGTTTGTTTCAAACAGGCGTGATACGGGAAGCTGATACAAAAATAAAAGACATTGGTGAAGAAAAAGCGCGCGGTAAAATTTTTAATACAATTAATTCAAATAATAACACCAATAAAAAAGAAACGATAAATTCTGAAACGGCAAGAATGACAAATGAAGAAAATAAAAAAGACAACGACGATGATGATTGGGGTGTAATACCGGCATTCTTGAGAAGATCCAAAATTAAATAGATTATAAAAAACAAGACTGGATTTCTGGTCTTGTTTTTTATATACTTTTTTGAATCACGAAATGCAAAAATTTACGGTCTATTTGAGCAAAAACATTTAGAAAATAAAGAAGTTTTGCGACCCGAGGACCTAAATTTTTGCATTTCGTAATTCATAGTTATATACTTAAATATAAATTAATTATTTTTAATTTACTTTGAAATTTATAAAATTTATCAATGATATACGACCTAATAATAATAGGAGGCGGACCGGCTGGGGTGGCGGCAGGAATCTATGCCGCGCGAAAATGGCTTAAAACAATTCTTATTACCGATGAATTCGGCGGGCAAAGCGCGGTATCGGAAGATATTCAAAACTGGATTGGAACAATTTCAATCCACGGCAAAAAATTAGCGGAAAATCTTAAAAAACATCTGCTTGCGTATGCGGAAGATGTTGTTGATATCGTGGAAAATGAAAAAGTTGAAACGCTAACTCAAGCTCAAAATATTTTTATCGCTGTAACAAAAAATGGCAAAAAATATAATGGAAAAAATGTCCTTATAACGGCAGGCGCGCGTAGAAAAAAACTAAATGTAAAAGGAGCGAAAGAATTTGACAATAAAGGACTTACATATTGCGCGTCATGCGATGGTCCGCTTTTTTCCAATATGGATGTTGCCGTGATAGGCGGAGGCAATGCCGGTTTTGAAACAGCCGCTCAACTTTTGGCATATGCGAAAAGTGTAACGCTTTTATGCAGAAAACAGATATGTAAAGCCGATATTGTTACAGTCAAAAAAGTAGCGGCTCATCCGAATATGAAAATAATCACTGAAGCTGAAATTACCGAAGTTAAAGGCGATAAATTTGTAACTGGTATTTCTTATAAAGATTTAAAAACCAATAAAATCTACGAATTGCCGCTCGATGGCGTTTTTATTGAAATAGGAAACATACCATCAACGAATTTTGTAAAAGATATGGTAAAATTGGATGAATATGGTAGAATTATAACCAACCATAAAAATCAACAAACATCAACTCCGGGTATATGGGCGGCGGGCGATGTTACCGACGAACTATACCATCAAAATAATATAGCTGCCGGCGACGCCATAAAAGCTATTGAGGATATTTATCAGCATCATACGACAAAATAATAATTTTATCATACCTAAAAAGTCGTATTATTGTATTTTATATTAGATTATCAGAGTATAAATAATCTTGCCAAGCGAATTTCATCAAATGAAAAATTTTTCCCCAAAATATCTCTCACGGGGGAAAGTTTTATGTCTTTTGATTTTTCAAACGCTTTTTTAATTTTATCCAATCTGTCTTTTGAAATTATGTTTTTTATGTGATTAATATTCGGACATTCACCGAGTTCTTTCAGTTTTTCTATGTGGCTTATAATTGTTCCCTTTGTCATTTCCCTCTTCTTTGCGATTTCTTCAATTAAAAATTCTTGCTCTAATAAAAGCCCTGTTTTTTTATGAGTGGGAAGTTTTTCTTCTTTTTCTTTTTGAGTTGGCGATATTGATATTAAAAATTCCTTTTGTTTTTTTAGTTTTTCTTCAGAGTTAAATTCCTTAAGTTCCTCGGCAATTCTTTCGGAATTTTTTATTAAATTATTGTCAAATTGCAAAATCTCCTCGTTTATTTTAAGCGCTATATTATTTAATCCCATCAATTTAAGCCCTGATAGAGTTCTAACGCGTGAAAGCGCCACATATCCTTGACCTTCCACAAACGCTTTTGACAAGTCTATTTCAGCCGCGTCTAAGCTCATTCCTTGGCTTTTGTGTATTGTTATAGCCCATGCTAATCGTAAAGGAATCTGAGAAATCTCAGCTTTTATCTTTCCTTCTTCTTCTATTCTCCAGCTCTCCATCTCCACGAAAATCTTTTTGCCGTTTATGGTTTCTACTATCGGAATTTCATTTGCCGTTTCGTCTGAATATTCAAAATCGATTATTTTGCCAAGAGTGCCGTTCACATATCCTTTTTCAAAATTATTTTTTACAAACATAATAATAGCGTTTTTTTTCAAATATAAATATTCCGGAGCAAGACAGCTCCGTTTAAGAGTTTCCGCAAGAGCGCGAGAGCCGCGGCTTTTCATCTCAAATATTTTATTATTACCGGGCAATTTGGCAAGTTCTATCTTATTTATTCTGTCAACATCCGCATTATGAGAATAAAGTTTTGTTGGCGTATTCATCCCTTCAACTTTTTCTTTATACCTTTTTCTTAGCGGCTCAAGCGTATATTCGCTCGTATTGTTTGAGCGAATATCGTTTAATAAATTTATAAGAACAACATCACTGTGCCGATGCTGTTCATCTAAATAACATACTTTCAGTCCCATATCATTCCATATATTTGATTTATACGCGAAATACGCTCTATCTCCGCCTCTTGCTATCGGCGGAAGCTGAAAAAAATCTCCAACCAATATGATTTGTATGCCTCCGAACGGTTTATCATTTCCTTTAAACATTTTGCATACTTTGTCTATCATATCTAAACGAAAATGATGAAGCATTGAAATTTCATCTATCACTAAAACTTTTGTTCTTTCAAATCGTCTTCCCAAATGTCTTTTTTTAAATAAAGCGCGAATATCATTTTCCGACATACTGTCATTGATGCCTATGCCGGACCAGGAGTGAATTGTCATACCGCCTATATGAGTTGCCGCGATTCCAGTGGAAGCGGTTATTCCTATTTCCACACCTTTTTGTTTAAGAAAATTAACATATTCACCAAGAACATAAGTTTTACCGCTTCCAGCGGGACCGGTGAGAAATACATTTGCTCCCATTTTTAATATTTCAAGCGCTTCGTTTTGTTTCATAATAAAACTATTATACATTAAAAACCGGCTCATTTAACGCAAGAGCCGGTCTTTTCGTCAATCATCTTTTTCAAGATAATTGACTTCTCTTTTGTTGTGCTTCGTCCCCTTATATTTTGAACGCATTCCTCAATAGGAATGCCAGACTTAAGGGCCTCATAAAACACCTTTTTGATTCCATCGTCATGTGACTTTAAAGACAGCCACATTTCTAGGTTTCTTCTTTGAACTGTGCTACTGAAAGATAAAATCAACCCTGCCATATTATAATACCTCCTTTCACTTTCATTTCATAAAAAATAAATTTACTATTCTATATTAGATTAATACTTTACAAAAAATAAGCAAGGAAATTAAAGTTGGTAAAGTGGATATTATTATTCATCCTTTTTCTGCCGAAGAATCATCTGTGTAATCCGTAAAATAATCATAGTTGCGGCAATAACAACAACCGTGAAAACAATTATTCGGAATTCATATTTTTTTATCTCGCCAAAAAGAGATTCAAGGACATCCCCAGCGATATACCCTGCTATTGTTACGATAAACGCCCAGAATAAAGCGCCAAGTCCGTTCCAAAATAAAAACTGGCGCGTAGGCACATTTGACGCTCC
Source organism: Candidatus Campbellbacteria bacterium RIFCSPLOWO2_02_35_12 (assembly GCA_001774455.1). Taxonomy (GTDB): domain Bacteria; phylum Patescibacteriota; class Minisyncoccia; order Phycocordibacterales; family UBA2163; genus UBA2163. The sequence goes on along the minus strand of MFAC01000013.1, from coordinate 1,008 downwards.
TATACCCATAGGCACGATATAACGAAAACCATACATAAAACGTATTGCGAATGAGATAAATTTCGGTCTCTTCTCTATGGCCGCGAGCGGTTTCTTTACTATATGAGACAAAGAAGGAAATCGCTTAAAAATAAAATTCTTTTTATATTTACCCACAAAAAAGAAAAACCAATCCCCTGTTATCGCGCCAAGCATTGCAAAGAAAAATACAAACGGAAAAAACAAATATTTTTCGTGAGAAGCAAATCCGCCCAATAAAACTATGGATTCGCCTTCAAATATAGAACCAACAAAAATCGCGATATAACCATACGATTGTATAAATGGAATAATTTGAAACATTAAAAATCATTATATACTAATTTATATATTAAAAAAATATAAAAGCGATTTTTCTATTTAGCGGAGTTTGTTCCACGCCAAACTTTGTTTTGGCGCGGGACACCACGTAGGCGGCAGACTTTCCATCGGCTCCCCCGTCACCCAGTAGATTCTCTCATACTGAGGTTTAGGGAGGAATTTTTCATTTGCGACATCCGAATTCAAAAACAAATAAGCCGAAGTTTTGCAAAATCCTTCCCCCAAAAAATAGTTTTTGCAAAACTTTGTCTGTATTGTTCCGCCACCTGCCCGAGACCTTGAGGGCAGAGCACCAAAGAAAAATGTCCTTTTCTTTTTCAAGAAAAATCTCACCACCACCACGAGAGAGAAGCAAGGAACATTTTTCTTTGGTGTTGCCGAGTGAAGCGAGGCAGTGGCGGAACGATTCATTCCATATCGGGATTTTGTTGGAAAAAAGTTCGGATTTTGTTCAGGAGACACAGCCCCAAAATAAAATTCGTTTTTTCGCCAAGATTCGGAGCGTCGCTTTACGACGCTCCGAATTTTGGCGAAAAAACGAATTTTGAAACTTGACTGTGTCTCCTGAACAAAATCCGAACTTTTTTCCAAAATAATCCGAGTGAGGACTAATCTGCGCGCCTCGTCCGCTCCCTGCGGTCGCGGGAG
>MFAC01000012.1:6693-9820 GCA_001774455.1 Candidatus Campbellbacteria bacterium RIFCSPLOWO2_02_35_12 | reverse complement strand
GTTTTGAGAAAAACCGAACTTCTGTTAGAATAACATCATATAGTTTGATGAATGTTTTCATACAAAAAGCGCCTCACGGCGCTTTTTATATTCTATCATATTTGTGGTATATTTGGGGGATTATTGGAGTTTCGTAATTCAAGGTAATAATATAAAAATACTATAAAAAATATAAAAATACGAAACTACCACCGACTTTAAATAAGTCAGCGGTAGTTTCTTATTTTATCTTTTTGTCTGATTATCAGACATAGCGATATGATTTTGGACACCCCAACATTTTGAAGATGCAAGCCACTGGGTTGTTCCCTCTTTATCAAAGATATATTTAATGACAATTCTTGGATTTTTGGTTTCAATTTATCACTTTTTTAGACAAAAAAAGGGCAGATCGTGCGTGATGCATCGAACTGCCCCTGTTGTGTCGCTGTCGCTTGAAGCGACCTATGGAAAAAAATTGCGGCGGAAGCCAAAGAACCCAATAGCTCCAAGGACCCAAAGTCCTAAGGTCTAATGCGACTACCGCAGGACGCGGAACCCCACTTCGAATTGGTGCTGTCAGGCCAGACGTAGTCGAGCTCCAGCCCCCCATTGTCATTAAGATACAAGCCAGGCACACTGCCCGAAACAAAACGGGAGCCGAGAAGATAGATGTAGCGATTGTTGAACATCTCCGGCTTGTGGGTGACGATGGCAATACCTTCCTCCGGGACGAGTCCGAACCGTCCTTGCTTCTTGAACAATTTGACGCAGTTGCTGAAAGAGACGTTCTTTGTCGCGACACCGTTCTCGACATCATGAATCAGGTATGGAACATTCGGAGTCTCAACACCGTCGGCTTGCTGAAGCATGCCGAGGTTAATGCAGGGGTGTTGTAAGCCCGTCTTGTTTTTGAGCTTCACCAGCGACATCTGTTTGTGGATAGAAACTATCCGCTCGGGAATAACGATGATGTCGCCGGTCTCGAACTCGTATCTAAGGGGGTTTATATATTCCTCAAGGAACCAATCTTTATATATCCCCGCCGCTTCCGGATAGCCCTTGTCGATCAAGATCTTGACTTGACCATCAAAGGTTTCCAGGAGCTCTCGGTTCTTGGCCTCCTTGGCTTCATCCGTCAGGCGGGTTTTGATGACGTCCACCACTTCGTCGATATCGTTGACCGTGACCCCTGTGAACAGGGTGGCCAACTTGCCAATCAGGATTTCCTTCTGATCCTTGCACAGCATCTTTTTTACCATCGGTCTTTCCTCCTTTCTTTCTGGGATGATTTCGTTGTTAAAGCCCAGCACATACTGGATTTTCACTTTCTGTGTTAAGTATACAAATTACCACTCTCCTGTCAAATGTCTGTAATGTTTCAATATCTTTGCATCACCCTACGCTAAAATATATGTATATAGCCATACACAACAAATCCTACATTCTGCTTCCGAAAATACTAAAATACCGTTTTGTATGAATACTTGCTATGAGTATCAATGCCAAAGCGTATATTATATGTTCATCAACTAAAAATGAATGCTCTCCGACATAAGGAAAAGCAAGACCCGGAAAGTAATATAAAATCATTAAAAACGCTCCGAGATAAGAACTTAATCTTACAAAAATCCCCAATACCAGAGTCGCGCCAATAAGAGTTAAACCCCATTGATTTAAGAAATCAACAATCGGAAGAATATTAGATGACGCGAGCCAGCCGTAAAATTCTGAAAATGTCCGCGCATTGTTCAAAAATCCCGCCGCCGTCCATTCAGGATTTATAATTTTTGTAATACCTGCGTATAAAAAAAGCCATCCGAATGCAAGTCGTAAAAAAAATAATGCTGTATTTGTTTTTAAAAATCGTTTCATAAAATTATTTATTATTAGTTTGTTAAAATTTTGCGATAAATTTATGTTCCGCTTAATTCTTCTTTTTTGTTAACGATATTATTATATTGTATCACGGCAACAATACTTAAAATAAATAACCCTGTGGACAATGCGGCCGAGATTAAGCAGTAAAGACAATATAGATTGAGAATAAACCCTTGAACGAATATAAACCACATAGATATTAAAAATCCAATACTGGTTATTGCCACAAGTAAAAATAAAAAATTCTTATTTCTAAATTTTAAAAATAAAAATATCAGCGTAAATACAAATATATAAAATACTATTCCAAACGCCGCGACAGGTATGTCAAAGATAGTTGAATATAAACTTTTCGTAATCAATTCACATCCATTAAAAATAGAACAATTTATGCCGGTATCTGAATAATGTTTTATTGTAAGATATGCCGCGTCAGCAATACCTATAATACTAAATACCATCAAAAAAAGAGAAACCTTCGTGGCAAATTTTACTTCTCTTTTTTTATCAAAAATATCGTCCATATTTATTTACTCATTGCAATAAGCACATTTATAAGAGAAAGCGTGGAGCTTGTAAATCCTGTTATAAGGGCTATTAAAGTAGTCTTATTTCCATACCATTTATTTGTATTGTATTTGTTATTCATATATTTCTGTGAATTACGAAACGCAAAAATTTAGGTCCGCGAATCGCAAAATCTCTTTATCTTCTAAATATCTTTGCTTAACTATACCATAAATTTTTGCGTTTCGTAATTCAAGAATATTTATATTAAATCTTTTTCTGTTTAAGAAAAGAAAATGATGATGTTAGCGGATAAGTTTAATTATTTGGATGTTAATTGTTAAAATTCGGCGGCATAGGATAATTCTTAAATTCATCTAAAAGAGGTCTGTCGTATAAAAGTCGCGAAATAACTTCTGCGTGCGAGAGAGCTCCTGTCATAGCATTATGCGGTTTTGGCTCTTCTGGTACGCCGACATATTTCAAAATTGTATCCAAATTCAACGCGGAATGATGCTTTTTGCTCGGAGGCGTAAGTCCGCGTTTTACAATATGCATATACGCGAGAGTGTGCGTATCAATACTCCTATGAGCAAAAGGCCAGTCAAAATGCGCGCGCATAGCGGCGGCTTGTAAAAAATCTCTATCAAAAGAAACATTCTGTCCCGCCATTGTGTAATCGCTTATGTCGCTTGCCCATGCAATAAACGCTCTTATTATTTCGGTCTCTGATTTCTTATTCGCATCAGTAATTTCTTCT
>MFAC01000012.1:0-6682 GCA_001774455.1 Candidatus Campbellbacteria bacterium RIFCSPLOWO2_02_35_12 | reverse complement strand
TCAGTAATTTCTTCTTTTGTAAATCCGTTCACTTCCAACGCTTCCCTATCAATATGCGCTCCGTCCCACACTCTGCATTCATCGTAAAATTGATTGGCTGGATTATTAAAATCAAGCGCGCCAATACTGACAATTGAATGTTTATTATAATCAACTCCCGATGCTTCTGTGTCTACAACTATCATAGATTCATTATAACTAAAATTTTGCCGACAGAAAAGCCGCCAATTCAATTAGATAAAAACAACTTAATTGAATTGGCGGTCAAATGTTTCATTTATTTCTCGCAAAATATTTTTGAAGTTTCTCAAGAATATGTATCACCTGTTTTTTATCATAATCTTCATTAAAATTTTTGTACAAAATAGAATTATTTACATATCCATACATCAAACTATCAATGACAAACAACTCTTTATAATCGACCTGAATATCCCATTTATGGTGATATTTAGCAAGATGATTAAACTCAACGCAAGAAAGTTTAAATATATGTTTTCTATATTCAGATTTATTTTTTGCTGCTGTTATTCCATTCCAGTTATAAGAAAAAGGCTCAACAATATATTTAATCCCGTCTCTTGCGATGAGTTCGCACCAGACGTGAGCTTTACCCATTCCTGTCTCTTTGTTTATTACCCATCCCCAAACAATACCACCATTTTTCTGACTCATAGCCAAACTGTCTAAAAACAAAAATGCCGCGTCCTCGCAATCACCTTTTCTGGAAAGGTAGGTCTCTTGTGGAGTTTTCCAATAATCAATCCTCGCTAATTCCTCTTCATATTTTATTTCAAACGCAATTTTCTTATATCCTTCATAAATATAAATTCCATTCTCAAACATTTCTTCGCACCACTTCCTGTATTTGTCATTCTCGTTTCCATAAACAGGACTAAAAACAGGATTAAGAAATGCAAAAAAAACAATGATTACAGATACAGAAATAAATTTTTCTTTCTTCATCTTTTTTTCTCCTATAAAAAAATTGCGGAAATATAAAAAAGTCAATGTTCAGCTTCTAAAAGGAGAATACCGCAGGGCTTTACGCGGTCAAATGACTTATCAACACAAAATTTACGGATATCTTATTTAAGCCCTTTGCAATTTGCCGCCGGAGTATAGCCAGATTTTCTGGCGTCTTCCGCGGAATCAAACCAGATTTTGTTTTTTTCTGATATACTTTTTCCTCCCGAGCACCACGGAAAATGATATTTAGAGCCGTTTTTTGACGCGACAAGCAGTCCTTCTCCCGATGACGGCGCTGGCGCGGCGGGAGATGAGTTTACGCCACTTTCATCGCTGTCTTGTGAATTTAATACAGTGGCTGAGAGATATTCTGGAAATTCAATTTTTACGGTTTTCTTGTTTTCTTCAATAATTGAAAGTCTTCCGAGTCCAAATCCAGCAAATCCGATGAGAATTATTATCGCAACCGTAAAAATATCATTGCGGTATAATATATTTAATTTTCTCTTGCTTTTTTGAAAAAGATTTGATATATTCATATATTATATATTATACATAAATATACAGAATTTAATCTATGGCAACAAAAAAAGCCGGTGGTTCGGCCAAAAATCTAAGAGATTCAAATCCAAAATATTTGGGCACAAAGTTATATTCGGGAGAGATTGCGAAAATTGGCTCTATTATCGCGCGTCAAAGAGGGACAAAAATAATAGCGGGGAAAAATGTTGGTATAGGCAAAGACCACACACTTTTTGCGCTTAAAAATGGAAAAGTAAATTTTCGCAATACAAAAAAAATTCATTTTAACAATAAAAAAATAAATAAAAAAATCGTTGATATAATTTAAATTTTAATCAAATAAAAATCGGGCGATATATTGTCCGATTTTTTTATTTTTCCTCCGTTGTTTTATTATTAATGATTAATTTGAATACGGCAAAAGTGGCGCCTGCTTTTACCGATATGTCAAACTCCCCTATTTCTTTTATTAAATGTTCAAGTTGTATATATTTGGGTTTAATATCAATGTGACCTTGCTTTTTTAATTCCACCGCGATTTCTTCTTTATGAATACCGCCAAAAAGATGACCTTTCTCGTTTGCTTTTTCCTCCATATAAATTTTTATGCCATTTAACGCTTTCATATTTTTTATAAACAAGTCTTCCTGTAATTTATCCTCATCTTTATACCGAAGCTTCATTGTCTCAATTTCTTTAATTTTTTTAAAAGCGGCGAATTCAGCCAATTTATTTGGTATTAAAAAATTGAGCGCGTATCCGTCCGATACATTTTTAATATCAAATTTATTTCCAATTTTTGGAATATCTTTTAGAAGTATTATTTTCATATTTTGTTGGAATCACTATTGTAACAATAATTTTATAGCTTCTTCAAGCTGAGGGTCTTTCTTTGCTTCAAAATCTTCTTTTGTTATTTCTACTTCAATATCAGGCAGAATCCCGCCGTCAGAGATTGATTTGCCATTTGGAGTGAGCCAGTGCGCTACAGTAACTTTAAGAGATGATTCCGAAGTAATTTTTACCAACTCCTGCACGGAACCTTTGCCGAAAGTATTTTTACCGACAAGTTTTGCTATATTATGCTGTTGAAGAGCTCCTGCTAATATCTCTGACGCTGACGCCGAACCCTGATTTACAATAACAACCATTTTTAGATTTTTGTTAAAAATATTATATCCCTTACTGCGATGCACGCGAGGTTTACCGTTTTGTCCAAAATCCTCAGTAACAACAATCTTTCCTGTCGGTAAAAACCAACTTGCCATATCAATCGCCGCTTCCAAAAAACCGCCCGGATTGCCTCTAAGGTCAAGTATCAATTTATCAGCGCCGGACAATAAGAATTCTCTGAGAGCTTCTCTGAAAAGATTTGGTGATATTGCGGAAAAATTATATAACTCTATTATAAAAATACCGTCCGCCCTTAACTCTGTTTTAATTGTCGGAATTTGTATTTTACTTCTTATTATTTCAATTTCTAAAAATTCGTCTTCGCCGTCTCGCGATATTGTAAGAAGCACGGTGGTTCCTTCTTTGCCGCGAATAAGTTTAACAGCTTTATCAATTGTCATACCGTCTGCCGCTATATTTCCAATTTTTAGAATCTTATCACCCGTCTTTATACCTGCTTTCTCTGCGGGATTTCCTTTAAGAGGCGATATTACGCTCAAAACATTGTCTCGTATCCCTATTTCCATTCCCACGCCTTCAAAACTGCCGCTTATATCCGCTTCAAATATCTCTGTGTCTTCAGGGGGTAAGAATACGGTATATGGGTCGTCAAGTGATTTTGCAAGTCCTTGTATCATTCCGTACAGCTTATCTTCATTTGTAACAATGCTTGTCGTGGTGGCTGGCGCGAATTTTTTATTGATTAAATTCCATACTTTCCAAAGTGAAGTAAAATCAACCTCCACCGGCTGTAATATGTCCACATTTGAAAACTGACCGTTTATGCCAATTTGTTTACCACCGTCGGAGCCAACAAAAAATCCTGAAAAAAAAGATGCCGTTACAAGCATAATTATTATAACCATTACGGGTATTGAATTTCGCGAGAAAAATTTCATATTGATTAAGTATTCTTAAATTACGAAATACAAAAATTTACGGTATAGTTAAGCAAAGATATTTAGAAGATAAAGAGATTTTGCGACCAGATGACCTAAATTTCTGCATTTCATAATTCATAGTAAGTATCGCAGAAATATTATTTATGGTCAACATTTGCGTTAATATTCTTGAATTACGAAATACAAAAATTTACGGTCTATTTGAGCAAAGACATTTAGAAGATAAAGAATTTTTACGATTTGAGGACTTAAATTTCTGCATTTCATAATTCATAGTTAATATATTGATGTTGAATATATTGAATTGAATATTTTTAAAAACCTGCCCCGATAGAAACGGGGTTGGGGTATTAAAAATTGATTGTAAATTGTGAATTGATAATTGATTATTTAATAAATATTGTTTTACTCTTGTCGCAAAATTGTTCAGTAGTATAATAAATAATATATGCTAACAAAATATACGCACAATAATATAACATGGATTGACCTTGAATCCCCCACCAAAGATGAGGTTCATAAAATAATGGGAGAATATTCAATTTATCCCGTCGTCGCGGAGGAACTTCTTATGCCGACAATGAAACCAAGGGTTGATATCTATGATAATTATATATATATAATACTTCATTTCCCCGCTTTCAGACATACTCACGGTAGTCAGCAGAATCAGGAGGTGGATTTTATTGTTGGAAAAGATTTTATAATCACAACTCGTTACGACACGATTGACCCTCTTCATAAATTCTCAAAAGTATTTGAAGTAAATTCAATACTTGATAAAAGCGGCATTGACAAGCATGCGGGATATATATTTTTCTTTATGATTAAAAAATTATATAAAGCTCTTGAACATGAACTTGAATACATAGATGACGCGCTTAAAACAATAGAATTTGACATATTCAACGGTCATGAAAAAGAAATGGTTATTTCGCTCTCAATAGTAAGTAAAGATTTGCTTAATTTTAAGCAAGCGTTAAGACTCCACAAAGATGTTCTTGAGTCTTTTGAAATTGCCGGTTTAAAATTTTTTGGTAATTTATTTTTACATGAAATAAAGTCAATCATCGGCGAATATTATAGAGTAAACGGCACGATAAGCGCGCATATTGATTCTATGAGAGAACTTCGCGAGACTAATAATTCTATCGTGTCCACAAAACAAAACGAGGTAATGAAAGTGCTTACAATTATGGCATTTGTAACATTTCCTTTGGCTCTTATAGCGTCTATTTTTGGAATGAATACGGATTATTTGCCCATAGTCGGACATACAAATGATTTTTGGATAGTTATAAGTGTAATGTTTATATTTACTATTTCTATTCTTATTTTATTTAAATATAAAAAATGGCTGTAAATTACTTTAAATTACGAAATGCAAAAATTTATGGTCTATTTGAGCAAAAATATTTAGAAGATAAAGAAGTTTTGCGATTTGAGGATCTAAATTTTTGCATTTCGTAATTTAAAGTAAATTAACTTTTGATTTTTTAAAAAATTAGTTTATTTCATTCAAATTATAATGAAATCAACAAAGAATATAATTCCAATATTACTAAAAAATACTCTTACAAATAAAAAAGATGTTTTTATTTCGCGCAAAAAAAATACTGTTACTATGTATAATTGCGGCCCAACTGTTTATGACTACGCGCATATCGGCAATTTACGCGCGTATGTGTTTGCTGATTCATTAAGACGCGTTCTTGAATATAATGGGTATGAAGTTAAACAAGTAATAAATATCACTGATGTGGGACATCTTACATCGGATGCCGATGAAGGCGAAGATAAAATTGAAAGCGGAGCGAAAAGAGAGGGCTTAAAAGTAAATAAAATCATAAAACGCTACACGGACGCTTTTTTTGAAGATTTAAAAAAATTAAATATCAATATTGATAAAATAATTTTTCCAAAAGCAACGGAGCATATTCAAGAGCAAATTATCTTTATACAAACTCTTGAAGAAAAGGGCTATACATATAAAACGACAGACGGTGTATATTTTGACACATCGCTTATAAATGATTATGGCAAACTTGGCGATATAAATACAAAAAATCTCAAAGAAGGCGCGCGAGTTAAAAAAAACAAAGAAAAAAGAAATGCAGCGGATTTTGCTCTTTGGAAATTTTCTCCGTCTTATGAGAAAATTAAAGAAAAAAGACAGCAAGAATGGAGCTCTCCCTGGGGAATTGGATTTCCGGGATGGCATATTGAATGCTCCGCGATGTCTATGAAGCATCTTGGAAAACAAATAGACATACATACGGGAGGAGTTGACCATATATCGGTACATCACAACAATGAAATAGCGCAGACTGAGAGCGTAACCGGAAAGCAGTTTGCAAACTACTGGATGCACAATGAACATATCACCATTGAAGGACAAAAAATATCAAAATCTGTCGGAAATACCATTTACCTGAGAAATATTATTGCCCGCGGTTTCTCCCCTCTCTCATTGCGATATTGGTTTTTAACTTCGCATTATAATACGCGAGCAAATTTTACATGGGACGCTCTTGAAGGAGCCCATGGCGCTTTATTCAAACTTCACAGATATTTTATTGAGGAATACGGTGTTGGAGAAGGGATTGTAAATAAAGAGTATCAAAAAAAATTTCAAACATTTATAAATGACGATTTAGACACGCCCAAAGTAATAGCTCTTATATGGGATATGCTCAAAGATGATAATATATCTAAAAAAGACAAGCGTTCAACTATGCTTGATTTTGACAAAGCGTTAGGTTTCGGATTTTTAGAATCAAATAAAAAACTGCTTGAAATGCTTAAGAATAAAGGTAAAAAATTATCCGTAGGAGAATTACCGATAGAAATTAAAAAACTTGCGGACGAAAGAGAAAAAGCACGCGCGGAAAAAGATTTCAAAAAAGCTGATGAAATACGCGCCAATCTTAAAAAAAAAGGATATGAAATAAAAGACACCGATAAAGGCGTTGAAATTGCCATAAAATAATTTATACTCGTAATTCACGATAATATACTGTGAATTACGAAACGCAAAAATTTATGGTCTGGTTGAGCAAAAACATTTAGAAGACAAAGAGATTTTGCGATTCGCGGACCTAAATTTTTGCGTTTCG
>MFAC01000011.1 GCA_001774455.1 Candidatus Campbellbacteria bacterium RIFCSPLOWO2_02_35_12 | reverse complement strand
CAGGTGAGTATTACATACGAAATTAGATAATACCCCAAACCTTGCGTGAAGCCTGATTGTATGTTACTCTAAAGGGTAGAAATTTTAATTTTAAACTTTTTTAGGGGGAGGTTGAAATGCCAAATTTAACAGGTGTTGTTAATGAGAAAATTTTCTGCATACCAGTTAGCAGAGAATTTTTTAAGAAAGTTACACAAGAGGCAATAAGAAACGCCTTGCCGACCCGGGGGAAAGACGATTTCATCAATAAATTATTTGGTGAAATTGTTAACAAAATTAACCCGGATGAAACAACAATAAAAGTGGCGTTGGAGACGATAAAACATAAGAAGGAGTAACTTTTGCATACCGCACCAACATACCGTACCAAAAAATATCTAGTTAGAATATTTTTTGGTGCGGTTATTTATTTTTTATTGGTATTGTCGCGCATTAATATTTACTTGACTACTTTGTGAGAATAAGTATTATATAAATAAACAGCCCCACGCGGGTGTTTTTTTATATAATACTAATAAATATATTATGAAACTTATTGACTATATCAAAGACACAAAAGGAGAATTAAAACATGTTAGCTGGCCCACGAGACGACAGACAATTATTTTTACGGCGCTTGTAATCGCAATATCATTTTTTACGGCTATGTTTTTAGGTTTTTTTGATTTTATTTTTACATTCTTATTAGAGACATTTATTGTATAAAATTATGAAACAAGATACGATACAAAAAAGAAATTGGTACGCTATACATACATATTCGGGCTATGAAAACGCCGTCGCGCGAAACTTAAAACAGCGCATAGAGTCGCTCGGTATGGAGGACAAGATATTTGATGTAATAGTTCCAACTGAAAAAAAAATAAAAATAAAAGCAGGCAAAAGAGTTGAGGAAGAAGACAAAGTATATCCCGGATATGTGCTTGTTGATATGGTTGTTGACGATGATTCATGGTATGTTGTGAGGAATACGCCAAGAGTTACCGGCTTTGTCGGTTCCGGAGTTCATCCAGTTCCTCTTTCAAAAAATGAATTAGATATATTGTTAAAGAGAATGAAATCCGATATAGCAAAACATAGCGTTGAATTTGATATTGAAGACCCTGTTATTATAATAGATGGCCCATTTAAAGAGCTTGAGGGTAAAATAAGCGAAGTGGATAAAGATAGAGGCAAAGCAAAAGTTTTGGTATCAATGTTCGGCAGAGAGACGCCCGTTGAGTTGGATTTTTTACAAATTAAGAAAATTTAAATTATGGCAAAAAAGATAATAAAAAAATTAAAACTTCAAATTTTAGCCGGTAAAGCGACACCGGCGCCGCCAGTGGGTCCTGCATTAGGGCAGGCGGGAATAAATATCGGGGAGTTTGTAACAAAATTTAACGATGCGACAAAAGAAATGGTGGGGGATATTATTCCTGTTGAGATTTCCGTGTATGAAGACAGAAGTTTTGATTTTATATTAAAAACGCCTCCCGCTTCGCGCTTGCTTCTGAAAGCGCTCGGTAAAGAAAAGGGTTCAGGCAAGAATTTGGTAAATAAAATCGGCAAAATAACAAAAAAACAGCTTATTGATATTGCGGCAAAAAAACTCCCAAACCTTAATACGAACGATAAAGAACAGGGCGCGAAAATAATAGCCGGCACAGCAAGGAGTATGGGGATTGAAACGGATTAAGGAGTTTCAATCGAGCTTTTGAGATATTTTATGAGCGATAGCGAAATAAAATATCCAAAAGGTGAACAGTCCCTGTAAGGGATTGAAACGGATTAAGGAGTTTCAATCGAGCTTTTGAGATATTTTATGTTATTACTCAAGGACCCCTCTTGGATTTTAATGTTATAATAATAATTATGATTTTATCTGATAAAGATATAAAAAAATCCATAAAAAAGAAAGAATTAATATTTTACCCAAAACTTACCAATGACCAAATAGGCCCGGCTTCCATTGATTTAAAATTAAGCAATATTTTTAAAGTATTTCATACTGAAAAACAGAGTCTGTTGGATACTAAAAAAGGGTTACCGAAGGATTTTACTAAAACTATCAAATTAAAGAAAGGCGAAAATTTTATTTTACATCCGAATAATTTTGTTATAGCAAGCACTATTGAGTGGATTAAAGTTCCTGATAATATGGTAATAAGAGTTGAAGGAAAAAGTTCGCTTGCGAGAATGGGCGTGCTTGTGCATACGGCTGGTTTCGTTGACCCGGGTTTTGAAGGAGAAATTACTCTTGAAATAAGCAATCAATCCAATTTAGCCATTGCTATTTATCCTAATATGTATATTTGTCAAATTGCTTGCGAATTCTTATCTTCTCCGTCAGAAGTTCCATATAATAAAAGAAAAAAATCGCTTTACTTAAAACAAAGAGGTCCAACTGAAGCAAATACAAACAATTTGTTTTAAGAAAATATTAAAACATTATTTAACTTAAATTTAAAAAACAAGAAGGCATTAACAAGAAAATTGTTAATGCCTTTTAAGCCCTTGGAGAGAAAAGAAAATTTAAATTTAAACTTTTCGCGCGGGAAAATAATCACCCGTTTCCCTGACTCTTATATCCCTGCCACAATACCTATTCCCCTCGGCGCAAGAGCCTGTCTTATAACAAGCGGGGGCAAATACTGATAAAAGATTTTCATTCTCAATATTTCTTCTTAGCATTCTGGATAGATGATAGATTTCTTCTTGGGCGCACCAGCAAAGTCTTTTCATCTGCTCATGGACAATGGCGTTTAAAGAACCTCGTTTGCTGTAACGCACCATTGCTCCATAAGGCGCGATAATTCTGGCTAAAGCTGGCGGTATTTCCTCCGTTAACTCACACCATCTTTTCAGAAGACTCGCGGCTTCTTTTTCTAAACCCATCTCTTTCAACAACGGAGGCAAATAAAATCTGCCTGTAAAATAAGGTTCGCTCCTTGAAATAGTTCTGTGCCTTTGATCCTGACCCATTGTGGCCAGAGATATTTCAACTCCACTCCTTATTTCAGCAAAATTGTTGCCCATCAATTCCGGTTGATAATGCAAGAGATCAATTGGGTGCATTATGTTGCTTTCTGGTTTTTTAAAAAAATTATCACCCCAAACATCAAATCCCCAAAGAATTGGCTCATAATTAATTTCCTGTCCAGTTCCACTTTTTCTAAAAAGTGATGGGCAATCTTTTTCTCTTCTTCTTTCTTTATTAAACATGAAATGCAATTTTGGAAAAGAAGTTAGCATTATCATCGCCATCTTTGTGGTAATATGCTTCATTACGGGATTCCAAGCGGATTCGTACAATGCCACAAGAGAAGAAAGATTAATCGTAAAATCCAAACCAGTTGGAAATATGACTGGTATAAACATCCGCATTTGCTCTTGAGCGAATTTCGGAGCGTTCGCTTCAATGTATTTTTCGGATGCGAATGGTCTCTCCTCTTTGATAAATTGTTTGGCAAGATTTGTCGCTCCTTCAATGTTTGTGAAGTAAACTTCCAGTCCACTTTTGATGTAGCCAACTATCTTGTCGATTTTTTCATGACAAATGTTTGGCCAGAAAAATTTTATGTAATCTCCAATTTTTCCGAAATCAGGATTTAAAAACATCTTGGCGCAGAATCTGCCGCTTCTTTGGTCACTGTTGTAAAAAGGACTTGCTAAGTGCAATCCGAAAGTGACATCACCCACGGAAATACCGTCAATCTGGTAGGTCATGAAAAAATGTTGCAAAGTTGTGTGATGCCCGACATCAAACAACCTGTTTTTTACATCAATTTCTTTTCCAAAATCAGGTGGCGTGTCTTGATAGCACATCAGAGCCGCATGACTTGCCAATTCAACAGGATCAACATTGGTGCGAGCCAATAATTTTACATCAATCATTTTAATTCTCCTTTCGTTAAAGAATTTAAAAAGGTTTGAGTTTAAGTTTTAAAGTTTCACAAAAACCATCTAGACCAGTTATCATAAATAATCAGTACGTCGCCATAATCATTCATTTTCTTCCCTCCCCCATTTCATAAATTGTCAAACTGCTAAACGATTTTTCTTTTATATTCTTAACACATTAAGCTATTATAAGCAAGAGAATTAAGCTCGTGGCTATTTAAGCTATTTTTTTATATAATACTGTGAATTACGAAACGCAAAAATTTATGGTCTGGTTGAGCAAAAACATTTAGAAGATAAAGAGATTTTGCGACCCGAGGACCTAAATTTTTGCGTTTCGTAATTCAAGAATAATAAATAAAATAAACATATTATGGTAAGAGACATACTTAAAAACACGATAAAAGAAACAATTTCAGATTTGTCTCTTGAGGCGGATGATATTCATTTGGAGCATCCTTCCGATTTCGCGTACGGAGATTATTCCACAAATGTTGCGATGCGGATTGCAAAACAAATCGGAGAAAATCCAAAGGAATTAGCGAGGGAAATTACGGATAAAATAAGAGAAATAAAAATAAAAGAGATTGAAAAAGTGAAAGTCGCGGGTGCTGGATTTATAAATTTTTATTTATCGCGAGAATTTTTTACGCAAAGTATTAAAGAAATTTTGAAAATCGGAGAAAAATGGGGAAGCGGCAATTCTCTAAAAAATCAAAAAATAATCATTGAATACACAGACCCAAATCCGTTTAAGGAATTTCATATCGGGCATTTAATGAGCAATGCGATTGGCGAGTCAATATCGCGTATTATTGAATTCTCCGGTGCGGAAGCTAAGCGCGCTAACTATCAAGGAGATGTTGGACTCCATACGGCAAAAGCAATTTGGGCACTTATGCGCCGTAAACAGCGAGGTTCAACCCCGCTGTTTACGGGGGATGAGGTATTGGGAGTATTGGGAGAAGCGTATGCGGAAGGCGCGAAAGCGTACGATGGAGATGATATAGCCAAGGAAGAAATAAAAAAAATAAATAAAAAAATCTATGATAAAAATGACAATGAGATAAATTCACTTTACGAAAATGGCAGAAAAATTTCTCTTGAACATTTTGAAGAAATTTATAAGAAACTCGGGACAAAATTTGATTATTATTTCTTTGAAAGTGAAACTGGTCCGATTGGAAAAGAACTTGTTAAAAAAAATATCGGAAAAATTTTTGAGGAAAGCAACGGAGCTATAATCTTTAGAGGAGAAAAAGCAGGACTTCATACGAGAGTGTTTGTGAATTCTGAAGGGCTTCCGACATATGAAGCGAAGGATTTGGCGCTGGCAAAAATAAAAAACGAGAGATATGATTATGAAAAATCAATCGTAATAACGGCAAATGAACAGAAAGAATATTATAAAGTGGTTCTTGAAGCAATGAAACAAATATATCCCGAACTTGCGAAAAAGACAAAACACATATCGCACGGAATACTGCGGCTTTCAAGCGGAAAAATGTCATCGCGAACAGGTTTGGTGATAACAAGTGAATCGCTTATTGGGGAAGTAAAAACGAAAGTTTTAGACAAAATGAAGGACGCTGACATTGCGGATAAAGAGGGCGTCGCTGAGCAAATTGCCGTTGGCGCCATAAAATATTCCATATTAAAGCAGTCCGCGGGAAAAGATATTGTTTTTGATTTTGACAAATCTATTTCGTTTGAAGGAGATTCAGGGCCGTATTTACAATACGCGTATGCAAGAGCAAGCTCTGTTCTTGAGAAGGCGCGGCGGCAAAATATTAAATCTGACACAAAAAAAGTGATAGCTGAAACAACAGAACTTGAAAAACTTTTATATAGATTTCCAGAAGTTATTGAACGAGCGAATAATGAGTTTGAACCGCATTATATTACAACATATTTAACAGAGCTTGCAGGAGTATTTAATAGTTTTTACTCAAGAGAAAAAATAGTTGAAGAAAGCGGGAGCTCTCCGTATAAAATAGCTCTTACAGAGGTATTCAAAATAACAATTAAAAATGGTCTTTGGCTTTTGGGAATTAAAGCGCCAGAAAATATGTAATATGAAAAAAGAAGAAAAACAAAAAAGTGAAATTGCGAAAAAGGAGGAAGAAATTCTAAAATTTTGGGAAGATAATAAAATTTTTGAAAAATCTCTAAAGAAAAAAGCGCCAAAAGGCGAGTTTGTATTTTATGATGGACCACCTTTTGCCACAGGATTGCCACATTACGGCAATCTTCTTTCTTCCATCATAAAAGATGTGATCCCGCGCTATAAAACAATGCGCGGGTATAGCGTCAGACGTCGTTTTGGCTGGGACTGCCATGGTCTTCCTATAGAAAATATGATAGAAAAACAGCTTAGTTTAAAAAATAAAAAAGAAATAGAAAAAATCGGCATAAATAATTTTAATAAAGCATGCAGAGCGTCCGTACTCGCATACGCGAATGAATGGAAAAAATTTATAGACAGAATCGGTAGATGGGTGGAATTTGACAATTCTTACAAAACGATGGATGTTTTGTATATGGAGAGCGTGTGGCAAGCTATAAAACAGATTTATAATAAAAATCTATTATATGAAGGAAAAAAAGTTTTAATGTATTGTCCAAGGTGTGAAACCCCTCTTTCTAAAGCCGAAGTCGCAATGGACCATAGTTATAGAAATATTACCGAAGATTCAATAACAGTTAAATTTAAGCTAAAACCAAATCAGAAAATCGGCAATTTTAATACAAATGACCACATCAGTATTCTTGCGTGGACAACGACGCCGTGGACACTGCCGGCTAATTTAGCTTTGGCGGTTGGAGAAGACATTGAATATGTAAAACTTGAAAATAATTTAATTTTAGCAAAAGACAGTCTTAATATAATAAAAGACGATTATAAAATCACTTCCGAATTTAAAGGAAGCACTCTTGTTGGACTTGAATATGAACCTATTTATAATATTACGGAAGCCGACTCATCAAGTAAAAATTCATATTTTATTACAAAAGCCGATTTTGTTAATACAGAAGATGGCACTGGTATAGTTCACATCGCTCCCGCGTATGGAGAAGACGATTACGCCATCGGAGTAAAATATGATTTACCAATAATTCAATTACTTGACCAAAGCGCGCATTTTAACACTCAAGCGCCTGAATTTATCAGAGGACAATATTACAAAAAAGCGTCAAAATTAATTATAGAAGATTTAGAAAATAGAAAAATATTATTTGATAAAAAACCGAATACGCATTCATACCCTCATTGTCACAGATGCGAAGCGCCGCTTATCTACAATACGCTTTCTTCATGGTTTATAAATATACAAAAAATTAAAGACCGCCTGATACAACTTAATGAGAAAATAAACTGGTTTCCAAAAAATCTAAAACATGGCAGATTTCTTAAAATAGTTCAAGGAGCTCCCGATTGGAATATTTCCAGAAATAGATATTGGGCATCACCTTTGCCTATCTGGAAATGTGGAGATTGCGGTAAGTTAGAAGTAATAGGAAGCATTGATGAGCTAAAAAGCAAAGTTAAAAAATCAGAAAACAGATATTTTATAATGCGGCATGGCGAGGCGGAAAACAATATATTGGATATTATAAGTTCCAAAGCTGATAATCCGCATCATCTTACAGAAAAAGGAAAAAAGCAAATTATAGACGCGCTCAAAGACATAAAAGACAAAAATATTAATTTAATTATCACATCTCCTTTTGTCCGAACGCGCGAGACCGCTGAAATAATCGCTGATAAAATTGGAATTAAAAAAGACAAAATAATTATAGAAAAGCAAATTCAAGAAATACAAACGGGAGATTTTAATGGTAAAACAATAGATGAATATCATAAATATTTTAATTCTTTGGAAGAATGCTTCAAAAAAGAATGCCCGGGAGGAGGCGAAAATTATATGGAGATAAAAAATAGAATGGGTAAATTCATCTATGAATTGGAAACAAAATATAAAAATAAAAACATATTGATTGTTACGCATGAAGCTCCGGCAATGCTTCTTTTCTCTGCCGCTTTAGGATATGACGCGCAAAAAACCACCGTGTTTCGCGGAAATAAAAAATATTTTATAGATAATGCTGAAATAAAAAAGCTTGATTTTATTCCGCTTCCTCACAATGAAAATTACGAAATTGATTTGCATTTGCCATATATTGACGAGATTGAACTTATATGCGTCTGCGGCGAAAAATTAAAACGCATTCCAGAAGTGTTAGACGGCTGGTTTGAATCTGCTTCTATGCCTTTTGCGGAATATCATTATCCGTTTGAAAATAAAGAAGAATTTGAAAAGCGTTTCCCCGGAGATTTTATCGCGGAATATATAGCGCAAACAAGAACATGGTTTTATTATATGCATACTATAGCGGCAATACTTTTTGATGACATAAGTTTTAAGAATGTTATTACAACGGGCAATATCTTGGCGGAAGACGGTAGTAAGATGTCCAAATCAAAAGGTAATTATACCGACCCTATTATAAATCTAAATATATATGGAGCAGACGCTTTGCGTTATTATCTTACGACAAGCGTTGTAATGCAGGCTGAAGACATAAAATTCACGAACAATGAGATAAAAGAAGCGCAAAATAAAGTCATTAATTTATTGTTTAACACGGTTAAGTTTTATGATTTGTATAAAGACGGTCGTAATGAGAAGATTAGTTATAAAAACAGTAAAAATATTTTAGACAAATGGATTATCGCCAGAATCAATGAACTTATAAAAGAAATTACTGAAAATCTTGAAGAATATAATATTGTAAAAGCGGGGAGACCTATAAAGGATTTTATTGACGACCTCTCCACATGGTATTTAAGAAGGTCAAGAGATAGATTTAAGGGGAATGAAGAAAAAGATAAACAAAACGCTCTTGCCACCATTCGTTTTGTTCTTTTAGAGCTTTCAAAACTAATGGCGCCTTTTACACCATTTATTGCCGAGTATGTTTATCAAAAAGTCAAAGACGCTGACGGAAAAGAAAGCGTTCACTTGGAAAACTGGATGGAAAAGAGCTCTTATAAACAGGAAATTTTAAATGATATGAAAGAAGTTAGAAAAATTGTTTCATTTGGATTGGAAAACAGAGCAAACGCTGGCATTAAAGTTCGTCAGCCGCTTGCGTCGCTTAAAATCAAAGATGAAAAATTAAAGATGAAAGATAATCTACTTCAATTAATTAAAGACGAAGTTAATGTAAAAGAAATTTTATTTGATAAAAATATTGAGAATGAAGTTGAGTTTAATACAGCGCTTACCAAGGAGCTTGAAGACGAAGGCGCGGCGCGCGAATTTATTCGCGTGCTTCAAAATGCGAGAAAAGAAGCGGGACTTATGCCGCGAGATTTTGTCAATTTAGACATTGAAACCAACCATTCCGGAAAAAATTTTATTGAAAATTTCGCGGAAACAATTAAAACAATTTCTTTCATAAAAGAGATTAATTTTATCGTTGTTTCAGGAGAAGAGATAAAAATCGTTCCTTATCACTTTAAATTTAAAATTGTGAAAAATTAAATTATGCATACTTTATATACCACGGAATGCATTGTTTTGGGAAGTTCAAACTTTAGCGAAGCAAATAAATATATATACTTATTTACAAAAGATATAGGACTTGTGCGGGCGATGGCAAGAAGTGTCAGGGAAGAAAAATCAAAACTTCGTTTTAATTTGCAGGATTTTTCACGCGGCTATGTAACGCTTGTTCGTGGTCGCGAAGTGTGGAGGATAACAGGAGCACTTGAAAAATATTCCGTTTATGAAGAATTTAAATATAATAAGGAGAAATTATTTATAATCGCTCGGATACTTAATCTTTTGCAAAGATTGATTCACGGAGAAGAGAAAAACGAATATTTATTCGTGTCCCTCGTTCACGGATTTGATTTTATCAGATTAAACGCAATAGAGAAAGAAAATGCTAAAAATTTTGAATACCTATCTGTTTTGCGGCTTTTATATTCGCTTGGATATATCGCAAAGAAAGAAGAATTCAGTGAACTTCTTGAATTGACGGAAATAGACGAAGAATTACTTAAAAAAACAGAATCTAAACGAAAACAAATATTATTCGCCATAAATGGTGCGCTGAAAGAAACACATCTTTAAAATTTAAACTTACAATATTACTATGAATTACGAAATGCAAAAATTTAGGTCTTCGGGTCGCAAAACCTCTTTATCTTCTAAATGTTTTTGCTCAAATAGACCGTAAATTTTTGCATTT
>MFAC01000010.1 GCA_001774455.1 Candidatus Campbellbacteria bacterium RIFCSPLOWO2_02_35_12 | reverse complement strand
TTGAATTTTCTTAGTACTGATTATTTAACTAGAAAGCGACTAGGAATGTCTATATACAAAGTTCAGAAATATTTTAAGTTGATAGAAGAATCTGGAGAAAATGTCTTCTTACCAAGAGGATTTTTAAATCAATTAGTGTCTTTCCTAGAATCAAGCAATATTCAATACACAGTACAATATAAATATCCTGAAACAGAAAAGGTTGTATTTAAAAGCCTTATTAAATTAACCCCTCTCCAAGGGGAAGCCCTAGAAAAATCTCTTAAACAGACACAGGGAGTAATAGTTGCTCCACCAGGAAGTGGTAAAACCATGATTGGTATGGAATTGATTGTAAAAAGAGAGTTGCCTGCCCTAATCCTTGTTCACAGGAAACAGTTACTTGATCAATGGGTAGACAGAATCGAAACATACTTAGACATTCCAAAACTCAAAATTGGTAGATTCTCCAGTTCAAAGAAAAGCGTTGGCAAAGAAATCACGGTTGCACTTATGCAGAGTTTAGCCAGATACAAAAATATTACAGAGCTTGAAAATAAATTTGGAACAATAATCGTGGACGAATGTCACCATATTCCCGCCAAAACTTTTCGGGAAGTTATAGCCAAATTAAATTCACAATATCTATACGGACTTACCGCTACGCCAAAACGAAAACACAATGATGAGCAGTTAATTTTTGTTTATATTGGAGATATTATTGCTGAGATGGAAGCTGACGAAAATAACCATAATAAAATTAAACAAATTCAAAAACCAAAAATTATTATCAAAGAAACTGATTTAGAAATTCCTTTCCAGTGGAAAACTGACCGATTCCAACTTTTGGCTAAAATAATAAGTTTTGATACTGGGAGAAATAAATTGATTTCAGGAGATATTTTGAAACAAATAGAAGATGGAAATAAGGTGTTAGTTTTAAGCGAAAGAAAAGAACATTTAGAAATTTTAGGACTGTGTCTTAAGGGAAAGTGTGAGACAATCATGATATCTGGAGATGATTCTACTCCAAAGAGAACCTCAAAACTTAAGCAAATTAATTATGGCCATTATCAAGTCATTTTGTCCACTGGTCAATTTTTTGGAGAAGGTTTAGACATTAAAAATATCTCCACTCTAGTATTGGCTTTTCCATTCTCATTTGAAGGAAAGTTAGTTCAATATATAGGAAGACTACTCCATAGCACAAATCCAAAATTTGTTTTAGATTACAGAGATAAAAAGGTAGCTTTTCTTGAAAGACAGTTTAAACAAAGAAATAGGTACTACAAAAAATATGTTCCGTAGAAAATTAAGCCCTAAATCAATATGTCTCAGTCTCCCTAGAGCCGTGGGTGTCCTTGACACTCGGTGTGTAATGTGTTGACTGCCAGACAGGGACTCGAACCCCGATTTTTAGGACCAAAACCTAACGTCCTACCATTAGACGATCCGGCAATTTATTTATTTATCATTATTTCCTAAAATCTTTATAAGAGCAAGCTCTATCGGTAATTGAGAAATATATGAACGACCTATGGCATCGTATGCCGTAAGAAGTTCATATAATATTTTTGAATTGATTTTTGACTGTGTTTCTTTGCTTAATTTTTTCAAAAATTCAAAATCCTCGGTATTAAATTGTTCCTGTAAAACAATTTCCATATCTTTCGCGTATTTCAAAAGTAAAATGGAACGAATTTTATGTAAAATCATTTTCAAAAATATTTTTATATCAATATTTTCCTCAACCGCCATATTAACGACTCTTAAACCTTTTTCAAGCTCTCCTTGAGCAATAGCGGAAATAATATCATTTACAAAAATACTTTTTGGCGCGCCCGCGATTTTCTCCACTTCATTAAGTGATACTTTCTTATCGTCTGAAGAAAATAAAATTTTCTGCAAAATACCTTGCGCATCTCTAAATGAACCATCGCCTAAAAGCGCTATTGTGTCGGCGGCGGATGGTTCAAGAGTAAATCCTTCTTTTTTCGCTATTTCAATAATGGCGTCTTTCAAGGTTTTAAGCGACGGTTTTTTAAATAAAAATGTCTGACATCGTGATATAATTGTGTCCGGTAATTTTTCTATCTCAGTTGTCGCGAGCATAAATATTACATATTTCGGCGGTTCTTCCAAAGTTTTCAGAAGCGCGTTAAACGCTTCTTTTGTGAGCATATGGACCTCGTCTATTATATATACTTTATACGGCGAATCAAATGGAAGTATCATTACCGCTTCGCGAAGTTCGCGGATATCGTCAATTCCGCGATTTGAAGCGGCATCTATTTCATATAAATCATTTGACGAGCATTTAATCTCTTTTGCTAAAATTCGCGCAACACTCGTTTTTCCCGTCCCGCGAGAACCAGAAAAAAGATAGGCATGCGCTATATTTCCCTGTTTGAGAGCTCCCAAAAGAGCATTAATAATATGTTCCTGACCAAGCACATCTTTAAATTCTTTCGGCCGATATTTTCTATATAAAACTTCAGACATTTACGTATTATAACATTAAGTTATTAAGTTATAAAGTTGAGAGTTAAAAGTTTAGCCTACCAAGTCATCAGAAAGTTATCAAAGACCGTTCTTGATATCCTAACTTTCTATGAATTACGAAATGCAAAAATTTAAGTCCTCAAATCACAAAACCTCTTTATCTTCTAAATATTTTTGCTCAAATAAACCGTAAATTTTTGTTTTCATAATTCAAGATAACTTTATAACTTTAAATATTCGTCTACTATATTTTCAACATCTATTGCATTTTCTGCTTTCATCAATTTCACGCGGAAATCTTTGGCTCCGTCCCAGCCGCTCACATACGCTTTGTAATGCTTTTTCATTATTGAGAAATTTTTATGTGGAGTTATTTTTTCAAAAAGTCTTGTATGCTCTATCATAACTTTTAATTTTTCTTCTATACTTGCCTCTTCTTTATTCTTATTGAAAAGCCATGGATTACCAAATATCGCTCGCCCAAGCATCACTCCGTCTGCGCTAGTTTCTTTTGCTTTTTGTTTTGCGTCTTTTATGTCTATTACATCGCCATTACCGCAAATTAAGACCTTGCTTTTCATTTCATTTCTTATCTCAACAGCTCTTTTTATAAAACTCCAATCCGCAGGTGTCTTTGAAAGCTGTTTCCGCGTCCGCGCATGAATTATTATCACAGATGGCTCCGCTTTAAGAAGTGAAGGGAGCCACGAGTTAAGCTCGTCTTTATCATATCCCACCCTTGTTTTTACAGATACGGGTATCTGCCTGCCAAAAGACTCCGCGCCGTCTTTGGCGGCTTTGATTAATTCTGCGGCAAGTTTTGGATTTTTTATTAAATTCGCTCCCGCTCCTTGCTTCTCAACATTTTTATCGGGACAACCCATATTTATATCAATGCCGTCAAAACCCAACTTGTTCGCCAACTTTGCCGCTTCTCTTATAAATTTTGGATTTACGGTAAAAAACTGCGCGACAATCGGTCTTTCTTTGTCTGTAAAAACAAGATTTTTTATAAGAATATCTCTGCCTCCTAAAAAAAGTCCGTTAGCAGACACAAACTCCGTCCACATAACATCAGGCGCGCCGTATTTCGTGATAATTCGCCTAAACGACGCGTCCGTAACATCCGCCATAGGAGCGAGAGCAAAAAACGGCTTTTTTAGATTACTCCAGAAATTTTTTGACATATATTATAATAAATATTATTATTTATACAGATTTTGAAAATTTAAATCAATAAGAAAAAAGAAAGGAGGAAAAATGAAAGAAGAGGAGAAAAAAATAAAAACAGAAGAAGAAAAAAGGGAGAAAGAGAAAAAGAGAGAAGAAGAGAAAACAACAACGGAACAAACTTTATTATATAAATTATATAATGAGATTCAAAGAATTTAAGTAAATACTTACTATCTAAACCGATTGACTACAATGCAAGTGGTCAATCGGTTTTAATGTGTCAATAACCATGAATTACGAAACTCGTCGCAGGCATAGTTTTTGAAAGACATTGCGCAGGCGCCCTCCTATATCTATTTTGGTATTATTATGCTTTTGCAATATTTTTGTTAGTCCCAATATCAAAGCGAGACCTTGATATATTATTATCTTAAATTACGAAATACAAAAATTACGGTCTATTTGAGCAAAAACATTTAGAAGATAAAGAGGTTTTACAATTCCAAGACCTAAATTTTTGCATTTTGTAATTCACGGTCAATAAAACTTAAAATACACTCTGTTGCCGAAACGAAAATCCGCATAATCAAGTTTTGATATATCTTTTTCGCTAAATTCTTTTGATTCAAAAACCGATTTAATATTATCAAAAATATATGATAGATTTTGTTTCTTCCCAAAAAATATTCTTCCGCCACTTTCAAGTTTTATCTCAAAATCATCTTTATCAATTAAACCGAAATGCTTTAGTTTAAACCCGATTTCTTCCAAAGAAGACAAGAAAAAAATTATTTTGTCAAAATCTTCTTTTGACATAAATTGTCGTCCTATCTGCGTATTTTTTTCTTCTCCGGACAATTGTCCGTAATATCTAAAATACGCATTGCCCGAAAATTCCGGGGCTTCTGAAAATATAAATCCGCTTTCATCCAAAAAATAACATTTGTCGGCTAATTTTTTTTCTTCATCTTTTTCTTCTTCTGTCTGTTCTTCATTCTGTTTCTCGTCTATAATACTCTGTATTTTAATTCCACACCAAAGCGCGTAGGGTTTTCTTTCTTCAATTTTTATAAATATTGTCCGCAGATCGCGAGCTTCAATATCCGCATCTTTTATACCTTTGAATGTGTTAAGAATGGCGGCTTCAATATTTCTCCTCGGATAAAGTAAAATGCTTGATTTTGGAAAAAGGAATAAATAATCTCCTGAAATTCGTTCTTGAGCTAACATTCTTATAGATTTATCAGACACTGCGAAGTTTCCGTCAATTAAAATATTTGCGATTTTTATATTCTCTATCCGTAGTATAAATACGGCTCCCGTTATTATCGCAATAATGGCAAAAATAATGCCACCGATTTTAAATAAAAATAATTTTCTTTTTCTCTTGGCAAGCTTGGATGATTTTCTGTGAAATCTACGTCTTATAAACGTCATCTAATTATTTAATTATTTTTTCTTTACTAATATATTTTTTAAGCGCTTCCGGAATATTTATTGAACCGTCTTCATTTTGATTATTTTCCACAAGAGCGATAAGCGCGCGCGGAGTCGGCACTGCCGTGCCATTTAGAGAATATACATATAATTTTTTGCCATTATCATCGTATCTTGTATTAAATCTGCGTGTTTGAAAATCATGATAATACGAAGCGCTTCCTATCTCTCTGTATTTTTTCTCGGACGGAATCCACAAATCGGTATCATAGGACTTCACTTGACTTGCTTTTAAATCTCCCGCGCAAATAGCCAATCTTCTATAAGGCAGTCCAAGCGACTCTATAAATTCTTCAATGTTTTCTGTTATTTCTTCGTGAAACTCAACAGATTTCTCATGGCTTGCTTCGCATAATATCAATTGTTCAAGTTTAAAAAATTCATGCACGCGATATAGTCCTTTTGTGTCCTTTCCATAACTTCCAGCCTCTCTTCTAAAACATGGAGAAAAAGCGAGATAACGTTTCGGCAAATCTTCTTTCTTAAATATCTCATCGGAATGATAAGCCATCATCGGCACTTCCGCGGTGCCTGATAAATAATCTTCATCCTGCGTCTTAAATAAATCTTCCGCGTCATTTGGAAGATGCCCTGTGCCGTAGAAAAAATCTTTTTTTACAATAGACGGAGCAATAAACGGTTCAAAATTTTTTTTCAAAAAAAACTCCTGAGCGTAATTCCACACCGCCCATGAAAGAAGAGCCCCGTCATTTTTAAGAAAATATCCGCGAAAACCGTGTGT
Organism: Candidatus Campbellbacteria bacterium RIFCSPLOWO2_02_35_12; assembly: GCA_001774455.1. Taxonomy (GTDB): domain Bacteria; phylum Patescibacteriota; class Minisyncoccia; order Phycocordibacterales; family UBA2163; genus UBA2163. The sequence continues at coordinate 921 of MFAC01000010.1, read as the reverse complement.
TTTACTTCCTCGTTTAAAATCAACCATATCAAGATTTTGCATTAATTCTATATGATTTTTCGGCTCAAAATCAAACTCTTTTATTTCTCCCCATTTTTTAATTTCTTTATTATCAGCGTCGTCTTCTCCTTCTGGCACAGACATATCGGGAATATTTGGCACGCGCGCCATTAAATATCGCCACTCTTTTATAATCTCTTTCAGTTCAGCTTCATTACCCGCAATAACTTCTTTAAGCATCTTCATTTTAATTATAAGATGCTTGCGTTCCGATTCATCCGTAATTCGCGCAATTTGTTCAGAAGCGGTATTTTGCTCGGCTTTCTTTTTTTCAAATTCAGTTACCATTTTTCTTCTTTTATTATCAATCTCAATGAGTCGGTCAATATCAATCTTGATATGTTTTTTCTCCGCGGCAGTCTTTACTATATCTTTATTTTCTTTTATAAATTTTATATCTAACATTCTTATATACTATCAAAAGTGTTAAAATAAACAAATGGATAATAAAATCAAAAAACTTACTCCCAAACAATTTCCAAAACTTCTAAAAGAAATTAACGACCCGCCAAAACAGCTTTTTCTGAAAGGCATTCTGCCTTCCGATGATATGAAATTTCTCTGCGTGGTTGGTTCGCGAAAATATTCTCCATACGGAAAAGAAGTGTGCAAAAAATTAATTTCAGAACTAAAAGGATATGGTGTGGTAATAGTGTCCGGACTCGCGCTTGGAATTGACGCTATAGCGCATACGGCGGCTCTTGACGCGGGACTTAAAACCATCGCTATCCCGGGCTCAGGACTTGGCGATAAAGCGCTCTATCCAAACACGAATAAAAATCTCGCAAAAAGAATATTAGAAAATGGCGGCGCTCTTTTGTCTGAATTTGACGAGAATTTCAAAGCGACAATTTATAGTTT
>MFAC01000009.1 GCA_001774455.1 Candidatus Campbellbacteria bacterium RIFCSPLOWO2_02_35_12 | reverse complement strand
TTTTTTCATTTTTATTTAATTTTTTCATATATAAATAATGATTATCTAATAATTAAAAACCAATATATCATAATTACGATTATAATGATAATTAATTTAATAATAACTTATTTCAAAAAATAAATAAAGAAAAATAAAATGTGGAAAACTTATTGTTCAATAATTTCTTAATCTTTGCGCTTTGTCATGTTTCTGAATTTTCTCAAGAGCTTTTGCTTCAATTTGTCTGATTCTCTCTCGGGTAACGCCGAATTCTTTACCCACTTCCTCAAGCGTATGATATATGCCATCATTAAGCCCGTTTCTCATTTCAAGAATTTTTTTTTCTTTTGGAGAAAGGTCGTTAATAATTTCGCGAATTTGGTCTGCTAAAATACGCCTTGATGTATCTTGGTCGGGAGAAGATATTTTATCATCTTTTATAAAATCCCCCAATGTTGATTTCTCGTCGCCGTCATCTCCCACAGGCCGCTCAAGCGAAATTGTGTCCTGATTTATTTTTTCAATCTGATAAATCTTATCAACCGAGATATCCATTTCAATCGCTATTTCATCCGCAAGCGGGTCGCGGCCAAGATTTTGAGACAAACGTCTGAATATCTGTTTATATTTCGCGATAGTTTCAACCATATGAACAGGAATCCTGATGGTTTTTGACTGGTCGGCAAGCGCTCGCGTTATTGCTTGTCTTATCCACCATGTCGCATAAGTGGAAAATTTATACCCTTTAGTATAATCAAATTTATCCACAGCCTTAAAAAGTCCCAGATTCCCTTCTTGTATAAGGTCAAGAATTGTAAGGTCGGGACTTCTTCCGACATATCTTTTCGCAATTGACACAACAAGTCTCAAATTTGCCTGCGCAAGTAAATTTTTCGCTTCGGTATCTCCGTCTAAAATTCTTTTCGCGAGTTCCCGTTCTTCTTTTGCGTTAATAAGAGGATTTCTGCCTATATCTCTAAGGTATATCTGTATTGAATCATACGAAGCTATATTACTGCCGCGTTTATATATATTTTTCTTATCAACTATATCAGCTACGCTATCGTTAAGTATGCCGCCACTTTCAAGCACATCTACATTTGCTGAATTAAATTTTTCATATAATTCTTCAAGAAAAATAATATCTTCTTCTATTGAAGGAAATTCTTTTAATATCTCATCATATGTAACAAAACCGCGAGAACGGCCTTTTATTAAAAGAGAATTTGTTTTTCTTTCAAGCTCTTTTATTTTTTTTCCCATTCGCCTGCTTTTGCCTTTAAGTGAAGATATGGCCACTTTTTTTCTCCGGATTGTCCCGCGGTATATTTCTTTTCTTTTCTTTATTGATGATTTATGTCTGCCGTTCTTCAAGTCGGTATGTTTCTTTAAACTTTTGTTTTTTAAAACTTTGCCAATTTTTGAAAATTTCTTAATCTTTTTCGCACGCCGTTTATTTTCTTTTGAGATAAAAGTTTTGTTTTTTGATTTTAATAATTTTTTTAATTTTTTCATATATAAATTTATAAATTTTCTTGAATTACGAAATACAAAAATTTACGGTCTGGTTGAGCAAAAACATTTAGAAGATAAAGAGGTTTTGCGACCCGAGGACCTAAATTTTTGTATTTCGTAATTCATAGAAATTTGTCTATTATTTATTTAATTCGCTTGAAATTTTTTTGTGCTTTTTTAATGCTTCGGATATTTTGTCTGAATCGCCTTCCGCCTCAGCCAATCTTAGTTCGTCCAATGTTTTATCCATATATTCTTTCAAATATTCTTGCTCTAAATGACGCAAGAGGTCGTCTAAATCTTCCCGTAAATCCTTATGATTCATATATATTAGTTCTGATTCAAAAATAAACTTTTCTATATTTTTGTTTTCATTTATCAAATATTCAGCTCTTTTAATACCTAAAATAATTTCTAATTTATTGATTGCGGATTTTATGTCAATAATAGGATTATCCGTGTTTTTTTGCCAATTGATTATAGACGCTATCTTATCTTCTATTGAACTTCTTTTTAATAAAAAAACTTTTTTTTTATCTTTGTTGAAAATGTTTTGCGAATTAATATTATTATAATTGGCATTATAATTTTTATTTTCTAATTCTAAAATTTTATATGTCTCTTCCCACACAATATCCTCCGATACTCCAAGGCGCGCCGCGGTTATGGAAATAAAATGAGCTTGGTCTATTTTATTTGGTATTTTTGCTATATACGGAATTACAATCTGCTGTATTTTCAAATGTAATTTTCTTTTATCATCTATTGATTCAAAAAGTTCTGCGAGATAAAAATCCACAATATGTTTTGAATTCTTAATCGCGTCTTTCCATATATTTTTATCTTTTAATATAACAGAAGACGGGTCCTCGCCAAACGGTAATCTGGCAACTTTCACATCCATACCAAGTGAAAGCGCCAGCATCGCGCTTTTACCAGATGACGCTAACCCCGCGGAATCAGAATCAAACGCCATAACAATATTGTTTGAAAGTCTGCGTAAAAGATTAAGCTGTTCTACCGAAAGAGCTGTTCCAGATGCCGCAACAGTATTCACAAAACCGACATAATGAGACGCCAATAAATCCATCTGTCCTTCAACTATAATTGAAAAATTTAATTTTCGTATCGCGAATTTCGCTTTATCATAACCGTATAAAATTTTTGATTTGCTAAACAGCGGTGTTTCCGGAGAATTTATATATTTGGCGTTTTTACCGTCTTCTTTAAAAATTCTCCCTGAAAAAGCAATAATTCTTCCGGAGCCGTCTAAAATAGGAAACATTATTCTGTCGCGAAATCTATCATAATAATTATCATTTTTTTCTTCCGATTTTTTTATAAGTCCCGCTTTTTCTATATCCGCCACTACGAAAGTTTTTTTTAAATAATCATACAGTCCGCTCCAAGACGAAGCGGAATATCCGACTTTCCATTTTTTAATCGTCTCTTCGTCTAAACCTCTTTTTTTTAAATATTTTCTTATATTATTGTTTGAATCGGACTGCAAATTTTTTTCAAAGAACAAACACGCTTCTTCCATAATATTATACAGACAAAATCTTTCATCTTTAACGGTCTTTTTTTCAAATACAATCGGAACACCCGACTTCTCGCCCAATATTTTCAAAGCTCCCATAAAATCAACTCCTTCAAAATTTTCAACGAATGAAAAAATGTCTCCGCTCGCATTGCATCCAAAACAATAGTAAGAATTTCTAATCGGTGATACGAAAAAAGAAGGGGTTTTTTCATTATGAAACGGGCATTTAGCTTTAAGATTATTACCCGCTTTCTCAAGTTTTATATATTGACTAACCACATCCACAATATTCAAACAGTCTTTTATCTTTTCAATTGTAGATGACATAATTTAGATTAAAATTAAAAACACAAAACTTAAAATATAAAATAATTATTATTTTATTTCTTATTTCTAATTTTTTATTTTACATAAACCTTAAATTATGAAAACCAAAATTTAGAAATAAAGACTTAAAAAATTAGTTTCGTAATTTAAAGTATATAAACAGTTTATTCCTCATTTTCTTCTCTCGCTTTCCTCATCTCTTCTATCATTTTAGCTTTCGCGCTTCCCTTAAATCCCGTCCCTGCAGGAATTAATCTTCCTATGATAACATTCTCTTTAAGCCCGATTAACTTGTCAATACTGCCGCGAATTGCCGCGTTTATGAGTATCTTTGTCGTATTTTGAAATGACGCGGCAGAAAGAAAACTTTTTCTTGATAAAGACACTTCGGATATTCCAAGAACAAGCGGCTCAGCGGCTGGCTGTTCGGTATTATCTTTTTTTGCGTCTTTGAAAGCGTTTGCAAATTCGTAATTTTCAACAATATCACCCGCCGTAAAAACATCGCTTAATGCATCTTTTACTTTCATACGGGAAAACATTTGTTTTATTATTAATTCTATATGTTTTCTTGATATAGTGGCTCCTTGTAATTCATATATTCTGCTAATTTCATTAATTATATAATCTTGTGTTTTTCTTTTCCCCGTATATTTGAATAATTCATCTATATCTGCGGAACCATCTGTTAAGAAATCTCCTTTTGATACTTTGTCTCCAATTTTCACAAGTATTGTTCTTCTGAAATTAATAATATATTCAACACCTTTCTTTGCTTTCATCGTTTTTTCACCGTCATTCGGAAGTAAGATGATTATTTTTTCTTTTGCTTCATTTCTTATTTCTGAAACAATGCCGTCAACATACGCTATATTTGCCGGATTTTTTGGAGTTCTCTTTTCAAATACTTCATCAACTCTTGGAAGTCCCTGTGTTACATCGCCTCCTGCCGAAGCTGTGCCACCGCTATGTTTTGTATTCATTGTAAGCTGCGTGCCAGGCTCTCCGATGGCTTGAGCCGCAACGGTGCCTACAGCCTCTCCAATTTCTACAAGATTATCCGTTGTCATATCAACACCGTAGCAATTTTGACAAATACCCTGTTGCGTTTTGCATACCATAGGAGACCTGACGCTTACACTTTCTATGCCAGCATCGTCAATCTCTTTTGCTTCTTTTGCCGTTAAAAGAATTCCTTTTTTAAATAATATTTTTCCTTCGGAATTTTTAATATCTTCCGCAAGAAATCTCCCTTTTATATTTTTTGCCATAGAAATTCCAAATCCTGACGCGCTGACTTTATTTATTAAAATACCTTCTTTCGCTCCGCAATCCTCCTCGGTTATTATGGCATCCTGCGCAACATCAAAGAGTCGTCTTGTAAGGTATCCCGCTTTTGCTGTTTGAAGAGCTGTGTCCGCAAGTCCCTTTCGCGAACCATGCGTAGTCGTAAAATATTCTATTGGAGTAAGTCCCTCTTTCATTGAAGCAATAATTGGAAATTCAATGGTTTCTCCTTTAGGGTTTTGCATAAGACCAACCATCCCCGACATTTGCGTAATTTGACCCAAAGACCCTCGAGCACCCGATTTCCACATATCATATACTGAACCGTCTTTTTTAAGAATATTTGGTATCTCTTTTTCTATTTCATTTTTAGCGTTTGTCCAAATCTCTATATTCATTCGTCTCATTTCTTCTTTTAAGAGCAGTCCTTCATTATAATGAGCCACTATTTCTTTTGATTTTTCTTTTGCATTGTTTATTATCTCTTTCTTTTTTTCAGGAACAATAACATCGTCAATGCCCCATGTTATACCTGAGTGAGTAACATATTTAAATCCGAAATTTTTTATTTTATCTATAATTTCCTGAATTTTATTAAGCCCGTATATTCTTATCATATCATCAACAAGAGCCATCATGCTTTTGTTTGTTATTTCATAATCAACATAAGGATAATCGTTCGGCAATGTGCTATTGAATAATATTCTTCCGATAGATGTTTCAAACGGCTGTCCATTAAATCTCTTATATCTTAATTTATCGGAAGGCAGTACTTTTATTTTCGCGCGAAAACCGACAGCACCAAAATCATACGCGGTTATGGCGCTGTTTGGATTAGGAAATATTTTTCCTTCTCCCCTATCACCTTGTATAATCTTTGTCATCCAATAACATCCAAGCACGATGTCAAGCATTTTTGTTGATATAACAGGGTCGCCATTACCCGGCTTAAGAATATTTTTATTTGCCGATATAATATTTTTTGCTTCAAATTGAGCTTCTTCCGAAAGCGGTATATGAACCGCCATCATATCTCCGTCAAAATCAGCGTTAAACGCCGGGCATACAAGCGGATGTATTTGAATTGCGTCTCCTTCAATCAATATCGGCTTAAACGCCTGAATACCCTGTCTATGCAATGTCGGCGCGCGGTTAAGCAAAACAAATTTTTCTTTAATTACTTCTTCTAAAATTGCCCATACTTCCGGTATACTTTCGTCAATCAATCGTCCGGCTCCGCGGATATTATAAGCAAGCTCTCTTTCAAGAAGTTTCGCGATGATAAACGGCCTAAATAATTCAAGCGCCATATATTTTGGAAGACCGCATTCATCTAACTTCAAATCAGGACCGATAACTATCACTGAACGACCTGAATAATCAACTCTTTTCCCGAGAAGATTTTGTCTGAAGTATCCCTGTTTGCCTCGCAAATAATCAGATAGTGATTTAAGCGGTCTTCTTTGCGCCTGATTCATCGCGGAAAACAGCATATTGCCGCGTCTTAGAGAATTATCAATAAGAGCATCAACAGCTTCCTGTAAAATTCTTTTTTCATTTCTTAATATAACATCAGGCGCATTAATATCTTTTAATTTTTTAAGACGATTATTTCTATTTATAACTCTTCTATAAAGGTCATTAACATCGGATGTGGCGTGCCTTCCTCCTTCAAGCGCGACCATAGGCCGAAGAGCCGGCGGTATAACTGGAATCCGAATCATAAACATCCATTCAGGCCGTATGTTTGCCGAATTCATAGATTTTATAAGAGAAAGTCGTTTATTTATTTTCCCTCTTTCAATTGATTTAGCTTTTTCAAGCTGTATTTCCAATTTTTTAATCAATTTTTTAAGGTCAAGACTTCTAAAAATATCATATATTGCTTCGGCTCCTATTCCGGTTTCAAATAGAGTCCCGTATTTTATCGCGTATCTATGATATACAATCTCGTCTAATACAGCGCCTTCTTGTATGTTTTCTATTTCTTTTTTAGCGGACACGAAAAGCTCTTTTAATTTTGTTTTTGTTTTATCGTCATTTGCCGATTTAATTTTTGTTTTATATTCAATATCAAGGTCTTTTAAGATTCTTATTCTCTCTTCCTCAATGACTTTTGTAACAATATATCCGGCAAAATATATTATTTTCTCAACAGCGCTCGCGGAAATTCCCAATATTAAACTAATCCTTGAAGGAATACTGCGTAAAAACCAAATATGCGATACCGGGGTGCAAAGTTCTATATGCGCCATTCTCTCGCGGCGAACAATAGACCGCGTTATTTCAACTCCGCACCTCTCGCATATAATCCCTCTGTATCGTATGCCTCTGTATTTAC
>MFAC01000008.1 GCA_001774455.1 Candidatus Campbellbacteria bacterium RIFCSPLOWO2_02_35_12 | reverse complement strand
AATGACATAAACGAAAAAGCGACAATATAAATATATCTAAAGAAAAAATGACGAGTAATGCGAATAAAATAAAAAAAGGGAAAGGTGAAAAAACAAAACAAAAGATAAAATGAAATATAATTTATTATTCATAATTCTTAATTCTAAAATATATGAACCTCTGGCATGATATATCGCTTGGCAAAAATGTCCCTGATGAATTTAATACAATAATTGAGATTCCAAAAGGGTCTTATAACAAATATGAAATAGACAAAGAAACCGGACTGATAGCGCTTGACAGGACGAATTATTCTTTCGCTCCATATCCGTTTGATTATGGTTTTGCTCCTCAGACGCTATGGGATGATGACGATGCTCTTGATGTAATAGTTCTTACAACATTTCCGCTCAACTCCGGAGTTCTTGTAAGAGTTCGTCCTGTCGCTATAATGGAAATGACCGACTCGGGAGAATCAGACAATAAAATAATCACTGTGCCTGTGGAAGATAGACGATGGGATGATGTTCAAAAATTAGATGATATTAACAAACATACGCTTAAAGAATTTAAACATTTCTTTGAAACATACAAACAATTAAAAGGTTCTGAAAGTCCCGTAATAGCGCGCGGATATAAAGATAAAAATATAGCTATTGAAGCGATAAGTAGGTCAATTAAACTGTATAAAGAAAAATTCGGTAAATAAACAAAACATTTTGATAGTTATCAACAAATATCAACAAAAGCGGTTTCTTTAATTGAAATTTTTCATATATTATAATTATAGATAATACTATGAATTACAAAATACAAAAATTTATGTCCTCTTATCGCAAAACCTTTTTATCTTCTAAATGTTTTTGCTCAAATAGACCATAATTTTGCATTTCGTAATTCAAGAATAATAGATAGAAATTTAATAATTAATAATAATATTATTATGGATTCAAATCAATATATTTCAGCAAAAAATGTAAGTATAAAATTCCTATACGTTTGTGGATTATTTGTGTTTGTATTTTTATTCAGTTTTTCTTTCACGTATGCTCAGCAGGAAGATTCTTCGCGAGTTATACCCGCTGGTTCGGCAATTATAAAAGAAAAAATTGATATTCAAAAAACACGCGCCGTAAATACGGCCAACAATCTCCAAGAAAAAAGATTAGAAGCGGTGGAAAATTCGCAAAACAAAAGAGAAAATCTAAAAGATAGAGCTGAAAATGTAAGAGAAAATCTGAGTGATAAAAAACAAAACACTCAAGAGAGAGTTGAAGTAAAAAGAGCCGCTATAACAAAAAAACTCAATGAAAAAGCAAGAGAAAGAATAAACGCTTACACGGAAAGAATTGTCAGAAGATTAAACGCCGCAATTGAACGGCTTGAAAAATTAGCGTGGCGGCTTGAATCCCGAATAGAAAAACTTGAAGAAAGATTTAAAGACAGAGCGCTTGATTTATCAAATGCAAAAAAACTCCTTGTAGGCGCGAGAGAGGAAATTAACTTGGCAAAAACGAATATATCAACCCTAATGGGACTGGTGGATGAAACACTAAATAATACAGAGAATCCAAGAAAAGAGTTCGGTAAAGTTCAAGAACTTATAAAAAATACCGTATCAACAGTAAAGGACGCGCATAGAGCGTTGGTTGAAGCGATTAAAGCGGTAAAAGCGGGAATTAACGATACGAAACCGGCACCTACTGGAAATGATGAGAGTAAAATAGAAACAACTTCTGAAAATTTAATCGATTCTGACGAAGAGGGTCAATAATATTTATTATATTTAACTTAAATATATTATGGAAGAAAATAATTTCAATCAAAATATGAATAATATAAATCCTGAAATTTCTGAAAACCAATATTCAGAAAACGCGCCGCAAACAAATGAGGAACGGTCTAAATCAATTGGTTCTATCATAGGTCTTGCAATAATTATAGTTATATTGATTTTTGGAGGATTATATTACTGGGGAGCTCAAATCAATAAACAGCAAACTCAAGAGCAATTAGATAATACAACCGCTGAAATGATTGAAAATCAGCCGGATGCAGCGCTTGAACAGCTCCAAGCGCAAAACGAATCTGATGAAATTTCCGATATTGAAATTGACCTAAACGATACCGTGCTTGAAGGGCTTGACCAAGAGCTTGAAAATATTGATGTTGAATTTAGTTTTTAATAAAATTTGAAATATAAAATTTTAATTAGACGCGGTATTTTATCGCGTCTAATTTTGTAATTCACAAATAAAGATATAGTTAAACTGCAAAAATTATGCAAAAAAACAAAAAATGAAAAAAAATTATACAAATCTTGTAATAGAACAAAAAGAAAATTCTGAAATAGAAATAAAAGCTGAAATTCCTGAAAATATCGTATCCAAATACAGAGAACAAATTATTAAAAATTTTAGTAAAGATATTGAATTAAAAGGATTTAGAAAAGGACATATTCCAAAAAGTATCCTTATAGATAAAATCGGGGAACAAACTATTATTGAAAAACAAGCATTACTTGCTATTACCGATATTTATCCAAACATTATACTTGACAACAATCTTAATGTCATAGGAAGACCTGATATTCTCATCACAAAACTTGCTCCTAAAAATCCTGTCGGGTTTACCATAAAGACGGCAATTATGCCGGAGATAAAACTTCCTGACTATAAAAAAATCGCAGGAATTGCGATTTTAGATAAAACGGAAGCGATTGTTTCGGAAAAAGAAGTTGATGATGTTATAAAACAAATTAAAAAAGGCATAGCGGAGAATAAATCTAAAAAAAATAATTCAAAAGAAAATAGTGAGCAATCCACAGAACTGAAATTAACCGATGATTTTGTAAAAACTTTGGGTGATTTCAAAAATTTGGCGGATTTTAAAAATAAAATAAAAGAAAATCTTATAAAAGAAAAGGATGCAAAGAAAAGAGAAAAAAGACGTTTTGAGATAATTGAAAAAATCATAGAAGACACAAAAATAGATATACCTAAAATCTTCGTGGAAAGCGAGCTTGATAAAATGCTTGCTCAATTTAAGGACGATATAGCGCGAATGAATGTTCAATTTGACAAGTATCTCGAGAAAATAAAAAAGACTGAAAACGAATTGCGAAATGAGTGGAAAAACGACGCGGAAAAAAGAGCAAAAATACAATTATCGTTAAATGAAATAGCAAAAAAAGAAAATATATCTGTGCCGGAAGAAAATATAAAACACGAAGTAAACCATATTCTTGAACATTATAAAGACGCGAGACCTGAAAATGTTCGCGTATATGTGGAGACAGTACTCACAAATGAAAAAATATTTCAACTTTTAGAGAATCAGAAATAATAAATACGCAAACCTGTGTATACTTCTTTTTTTTTCAACTAACATTGTTTTTTAACTATCACAAAATTGTAGAAAATGGTACCTGATCCCTTTTTTGAATTTTTTGACTTTTTTCCTTTTTTGCTTTTTCTCTTTCGAGCCGCCGAGCGTGGGCAGGGGCTTGTTTGTATTTTAAGAAGCGTCAAATTGACGGAGGTCGCACCTCCGTCATATAATTTCTATATAGTATTAATGCTATGGATAAAAATATCTTTTACATAATTAATAGAGGCGTGGAAAAAAGGAGAATTTTTCTTGCAAATATCCGTTTCATTCATAACATAAGCGATTTTAATAGTGTAGATAATGCGCCTCAATCATATATGCGTCGAGGAAACGCTAACCTGACGGAGGTCGCACCTCCGTCAAAACAACTTGTTGATATGCCTCTACCTTAACGGCTTGAGGCAAAAACCGCCATATGTGTGTGGACATTATCATTTTAAATCTTGAATTTAAATATTAGTCAGGTTACAATAGAAAAATGATTTCTGAAATTTTTACCATTACATTTTTTAATCCGCTTTATAACGGACTTATTTTTTTAATCTCCATTGTGCCGTTTGCCGATGTTGGAATGGCCGTTATATTACTTACTGTTTTCGTAAAATTAATACTATTCCCATTTTCGCTTAAAATGGTAAAAACACAACTTGCTGTAAAACAATTGGAACCTGAAATAACAAAATTAAAAGAAATACATAAAAATGACAGACAGGAGCAAGCGCGCAAAACAATGGCTTTATATAAAGAAAAAGGAGTAAATCCATTTTCTGGTTTTCTTTTAATTTTAGTTCAGATCCCCGTGATTTTCGCCCTTTATTTTGTATTTTCGCGCGGAGGACTGCCTGAAATAAACACTGATATATTATATTCTTTTACGGCAATTCCAAAAAATATAAATATGAATTTTTTGGGACTTATGGATGTGTCCGCGAAAAGTATTGTGTTCGCGCTATTTGCTGGCATTACTCAATTTTTTCAGATTAAGTTTTCTCTTCCTCCCCTAAAAGAGAGAAGCGATAAGCCGTCTATGAAAGAAGACCTCGCAAGAAGCTTCCATATACAAATGCGATATGTAATGCCTATTATCGTAACGGTGGTGGCTTATGCTATATCCGGAGCAATCGCGCTTTATTGGGTTACAAGCAATTTATTTGCAATAGGTCAAGAAGTATTCGTGCGAAAAAAAATTAAAAATAAATATGAAAACAAATAGATTTCGGAAAAAGTAAATTGAGTGATATTTATGATTAAAGAAAATAAAAATATATTAGAAAATAATGCCGATAAATATTATGATGAGTTAAAATCCATTATTAAAAATTTTTTAGATAAACTAACCGTAGAGTTTAGCGATATTGAAATATCGGAAGACAAAATATGTCCGATATTTCTAATAAAAACAACAGACTCCGGCGTTCTTATAGGCAATAGCGGTGAAAGTCTGCGCGCTCTAAATCATATAATAAAAAAAATTTTTGAAAAACGGTTCTCTCAATATGACGCGAAAAATAAAATGCAATTTTCACTTGATATAAACGGCTATTACGAAAGTAAAATAGAAACTCTTAAAAATCAAACAAGAATATTGGCGGAACGAGCGCGGATGTTCAAGTCAGATATAAAAATGAGTCCGATGAACGCGTATGAAAGAATGATTATACACGCGGCATTCGCGAATTATCCTGAAATAAATACCGAGTCCGAAGGCGAAGGAAAAATGAGAAGAATTATCTTAAAATATAATAAAAATAAATAATATTACCGCGTATATTGAGCCGATTATTTAGAGCGTCTTAATTGCCACAAGGTTGAATCTTTTTTATTAACAAAAAATAGATAATTTTCATCAGGAGACAAAATTGGTTTTATAATATCAATTTCTTTACCCACAACATCAATAGGATTAATAAGTATGTTTGTCGTCTGTGTTTTTGTGTCAATTATCCACATACTGTCTGAAAAAGATATAAGCCCCTGATACCACAGGTCAAGAGTGTCTTCGTCAAGAATAGTGTTTGGCATTCCACAATATATAATATTTTCGTCTATTTTACTCCATACGCATTTTTCGGAGAGAGTTTGTATGGGTAAATCTATAATTTCATCATTTTTTATATCTGCTACGCTTAAAAAAATTTGTCCTCTTCTATTTTGCGTAAATAACACTTTAGTTCCGTTTTCGTTCACAAGAGTCGTAAGTCCCGTGATTCCAAATAATATTTTTTTGAAATCCTCATTTTTGCTATTTAAAAAATAAAGATACCCGATGGTGTTTGAGGACGGCTTTGTCGTCAAAGCGATTATATCGCCGTATGGCCACTGCGCGCTCCATTCAGAAAATGGGGAATTGAATATTTGAACTTTTTTACTTCCATCCGCATCAGAAACTATTCCAACTGAACCGTCTCCACTTTTAATAAGATAGAATAATTTATTCTTATCCTTTGACAGAGATAAATCAATTATATCTTTAGGCAAAAATGAGCCGGAAAGCGAGCCTTCTGAATCTGTGGTTGTTGATGTAATCTGTTTTTGTTTAATTTCCGCGTAAAAACTTTCCACTTCCGAGCCGCTCTCATCTAAAAATCGCGCTATAAAAGCATTTCCATTTAGAAACCACAGCGCGTCTTGAATACGTAAAATCGTAGTGTTGGAAATTCGCTTTTGCGTTAAAGAATCCGCGAATGTTTCAAAAATATGTCCATTCTCGCGGGCAATATATTTAATAAGTTGTCTCCCCTCTTCATTTTCGGTAACAGATACGCCAGCAACCGCAAAATCCGCTATTTGTCTTAATCTCGGAATTACCGCATCATCATTTTTATTTTCTTCCGAATTTTTTCTGTCAAGTAAATCCGCGCCTATATCGCCAAAATTCTGTCCTTGAAAAAAATCTCTGTTTTCATTATTGCTTCCAAAAGGAAAAATCTCGTGAAATGATTCCCGCACGGTCATCTCGCCTTCGCTTTGTCTTGAAACAAGAAATACCCACACAAAAAGCCCTATCAGCGTTATTGCAAGAATAATTATTATGATAATGAGTATTTTTTTGAACATAATTTATTTATTTATCTTAAATTACGAAATGCAAAAATTTACGGTCTATTTGAGCAAAAACATTTAGAAGATAAAGAGTTTTTGCGACTCAATAACCTAAATTTTTGTATTTCGTAATTCATAGTTATTTAAATAAAGTAAGATTAAGAATCTCCGGATTTATCGTATAAAGCAAAACCCACGAAAACAATACGAGCAGAAGTCCCATTAGTGCATAAGTAATTCTCTCTCTCCCTTCCGTTTTATTACTTACAGCGTCACTGCTCATATATTGTATTCCGCCAACCGTTATCATTATAACAGCTAAAAGCCCCGCTATCGTTATGCCGTATGTAAATAAAGCGTTAAAAAATTTTGACGGGTCTTTTGCCGTATCTTTATCTATTAAGCCCGGAATCGGCGCAAGAGGAACAAAGTCTATTTTTATTTTTTCTTTATAAAATTTGTTTCCTTGTTTTAACATTTCTCTTTCTTGACTCTCTCTTATTGATTTTTCAGCTGTTGTTTCTTCTATACTTTCGCCTTGTTGTAATTTGGTTTGCGCTTCTTTGATTCTTTCTTTAACTTTTTCAAGTAATGGATCATTCTCTGTGTAATATAATCCTTCAGTGTCTGATACTTTATCAGCGAAAATTTGTTCTGTTATAACGGAAAAACAAATCATAATTGTTATGATTAAAACAATAGTTTTTACTATTTTTTTACTGAATACTTTATTCATAAATTAAAAATCAAAAAGCGTATTTCTATCTGAACCACCGAATATCACGGAAAAGCTTGATTGCGCCGATTGCAATATTCTTTTTATATTCTGTATAGAAAACGCTATTTTTACCACGCCTTCTCCTTCACTCTCTTGTCTTAACACAATACTGCTTTCATCATCGGGCGAACCTGAAACTTTAGAACCATCAACTTTCCACAAATAATCAAAATCCGAACTTATTCTTTCCCGCGACGAGAAAAAATAAGGATGCGCCGTTATCATAACTTCTTTATTCAAAAGATTAAAAGTGTTTGTTATCGCTTTTTCATATTTTATACCGAATATTGGGTCGTTTTCATAAAATATTATTTTAGGCAAGACCGGCGAAATAAGAGTATAACCTCTTCCCTGAAGCGCGCTGTCAAGAGACGACGCATCAGCCCGAATAACGGTTTGTCTGAATATTTTAGGACCCCTTATTTTTATTGTATTTTTTCCTCTACCGGATTCCCTGCTTAAAATTTTGCCGTCTTTCTCCCAAGTAAAAATAAGCTCATTTGTTTTTAGTTTTCTTCCGTTTGAATTTATAAATTGAGGTATGGCGATTATTGTGATTTCAGTATCAGATGCGGGAAGAGCTTTTCCTTTATACAAAAGAGGCGTGTAGGAATCAGCTTGCCAAAGCAAGTCAACTTCCGTAGGCCTTATCGTAATACTTTTATTAACCGTTCCGCGCTCAATACTTTGAACAATCACTTCAACAAATGAGCGCGAGCCGAGCGAGCCTGCATTGAACGTTATCTCTTTCACTCCTACGCCACGGTTTACCACTTCTCCATTAAGAAACCATGTTATCTGACTTGCTCTGTCTAAATCAATAGAAAAACTCTCAATACTTGCTCTTACCAATTCTTGCGGTCTCGGATTTTCAGGACTGATTTCTAATAAAATAATATCTCCAAAATCCGAAAATTGAGCCGATGAAACCGCTCCCGTTCCAAAAAATACAAATATAAAAATCAGAATTATTAAAAAATTTTTCTTATATAGATTATTCATAGTTACTTTGAATTACGAAATGCAAAAATTTACGGTCTAATTGAGCAAAAACATTTAAAAGATAAAGAGGTTTTGCGACCCAAGGACCTAAATTTTTGCATTTCGTAATTCAAAGTAATTATACAACAATATTATCCGATTTCATCCTCTTTTCTTACACTTTTGATTGTAAAATAAATTCCAAATGACCACAGTGGCAATGAACCAATGATTGGAATAAACTCGCCAAACGCCACGCCAAAAAATCTAAACATTTTTTCTTTAGACATTTTACCTGTTAAAAAAGTAACACCGTTTAATGCAAACCATAAAAAAAATGTCATAAATGCAAAAATAGTAATAAATCTATTTACGATAAGCCCTATGCCAAAGAAAAACAAAAAAAATATTTGTATTATGTCAATCATTACAGCAACTCCAAGCATAAGCATCATCTGTATTGCTCCTATTCTTTTTCTTTTTTCCGTAATTGCTATATTTTTCATATCTACTCTTGAATTACGAAATGCAAAAATTTACGGTCTAATTGAGCAAAAACATTTAAAAGATAAAGAGGTTTTGCGACCCAAGGACCTAAATTTTTGCATTTCGTAATTCATAATATATACAATCAAACTTTTAGTATGACTCTTATTTTTTTGATTACAGCGTGAACCCTTGTCTCATTTGTTTAATCCTGCTCGTATCCGCTTGCTTTCCTTCTTCTTCTTTGCCGCTTAGTTCCTCTCGCGCTTTTTTTATTGAAAGAATTTGCGACGGGTCGGATGTAATAATCTGGTCTTCCGTATAAGACGCTATAATTTTAATAGCCACATGCTTTAATCCCGCGAAAAATATTCCTTCGCCGACATCGGACTCCAATAATAAATATTTTTCTTCATCGCTTAAATTAAAAGTCTGCTGGACTACATCAATCGCCGTCGGGGACTGTTTGAGTAATATCTGAATTGACGAGTTTGTTATAAGAGGCAGACCGTATGGCGATTTCAAAAAATCGCTTACATCCTGCGTAATCGTCGCGAGTCCCAAATAATATTTCCTGCCTCTTTTTGCCATACTAAACAAAAAAGACGCCGTGTCTTCGGATTTCATCATCCACCACGCTTCATCAATCACCAAAAGCCGTTTTTTCAAATTTTTTCTAATGGCATTCCATATATAATGCGTTATGATATACATAGCCACAGGTTTTAAATCGTCCTCCATATCACGAACCGAAAAAACAACAAATTTTTTATTTATATCAACATTTGTCGGACGATTTAAAAATCCCGCCCAAGTCCCTTTTGTATATTTTGACAATCGCTGAACAAGCGACTCGCTTCCTTCCATACCGGCAAGCACTAATTCAAAATCGGACAAAAGAGGAGAACTTACATTTGCAAAGTTGGAGTTGGGTGTAATATCTTTAAGAGCGTATGTTTCCGTAATTGCTCTGTCTATAATGGCGTCTTCTTCCGGAGTAAGTCCTCCAAGCATAATCCTGAATAAGCCCACCAGATGCACTATATTTGAACGCAATATATCAGACGGCGCTTCATCCTCGCGCGCCACGGGCAAATCAAACGGATTTATATGATGCTCCGAGCTAAGAGAAATATTGAAATATCTTCCTCCTGTCGCTTCCGCCAGATATTCGTATTCTCGCTCGGGGTCAATAACAATAACTTCGGTGTCAAACATCAAGGTTCTTAAAATTTCAAGTTTCATCGCGTATGATTTTCCCGAACCAGCAACGGCAAAAACTACCGAGTTATAATTCTCAAGCGTAAATCTGTCAAACAAAACAAGAGAGGAATTGTGTCTGTTTACTCCGTATAAAATTCCTTTA
The DNA here is from genome assembly GCA_001774455.1 of Candidatus Campbellbacteria bacterium RIFCSPLOWO2_02_35_12. Lineage (GTDB taxonomy): Bacteria > Patescibacteriota > Minisyncoccia > Phycocordibacterales > UBA2163 > UBA2163. The sequence goes on along the minus strand of MFAC01000008.1, from coordinate 1,940 downwards.
TCCGCAGTAAGGTCAAAAGAAATAAATGGAAATATGCTTGAAAGCGGCTCCGAATTTAGTTTTGAATGAATATTCAAAACATCGGTCGCGACTGGAAGCATACTCTTAAAACCCTGCTCTTGCTGAAATAACGCCGGCTTTATATAAACAAGTTTGGATTCAAGAATTGATTTTATTTCCGTTTCAGTTTTATCAAGCTCTTCTTTTGTGTCGCCATAAATTGATATATAAAGACCAACATCAAAGAGCCTCTCCTGCGCCTGCTGAAGCTTGTCGCGCAAATCTTCCAAATCTTGATACGCCGTATCTAAAATGGGGTCGCGCACAAGACCTTTTTCTTCTCTTGTGTGTATTTGACTTTCAACTTCCGCCACCTTTTTTTGAAATTTTCGCAATATGGTCGCAGTATTTATAGGATGAATAAAAATAGAAACATCAAACATCTTGTCTAAATTTATAATCGGAGAAAACCAGCTCTCTGATAAAAATCTTGGATACGATATGACAAAAAATGTCCGCATTATTTTATCTCCCAAATTAAGTTCTCTTGGCGTTATCTTAAGCGCCGATGGCGCTATAATATCACCAAGCTCCAAAACGCCAGCTTCGTATATTTCCTGCGGTAAAATAGGAGACAGGGTTTCCACAGGCTTCTTTTCTTTCTTTTTAAAAAAATCAAATAAAGACATATTTTTTAATTATTGAGTGAAATCGGTTTCTCCAGCTCGCCCGGATTAAACATTTTGTAAAGCAATTCTATCGCCTCTTCCGTGCCGAGCCGCGCAACTCTTATGCCCGTTCTTAAAAGTCCCTGTTCAAGCACCGACATTCTCTGCTCAAGTTGGGTTCTGCTTTCTTCAAAATTTTTACTTTTCTCATTCAATTTGATGCTTTTTCCTCTTCTTGCGATAACGCCAAAAATTCCGTCTCCTCCAGAAAAAACTGATGGTGAGTAAGACGCTATGACAAAAAAACTTTTTGACATTATGTTTGCGTTCTCCGTAAAATTTTTCACGAATTCTATGTATTCCCGTATCTGAACACGCATAAGTTCTGTTACTTGCGCTTTATGCCTCTCCTCCAAAAGCGCGACATACGGACGAATATCAAGCTCTCTTGATTGAACAAATATTTGCACTGAAAAATCCAAAGAATTTAAAAAATTTTGAAATTGAAACAATGTCGCCATTTGTTCGTCTCCCGATTTAAGCGCAAAATTAAGCGACGATGTCATAAGTATAGACCGAAGAGAACCATCTTTTAAGACAATGATGCCGTCCCGAATTTCTTTTATTTCCACAAAATCTTGCGTTGCTTTTGATTTTACCATAAATAAATTTAATTAATTTCTTTGTTTTTCGTTTGAATAAATACTCTCTTTAATATCCAAACTCCACGCTATATCCTTAAGTTTGCTGTCTGAAATTTTTGGAACGCGGAGTAGTATTTTTTTTGTTTCCTTATCACTTTCTTGCCGTCTTTTTATCTTGTTTATATCTTTATGTTTCCATATATAAAGACGGCTACTCATAGCATATTTTAAAGCCGCTTCCAGCACTCTTACAAACGGTCTTTTATTGACTTGATAAAAAGCAAGAGCGGCGGCAAGCGCTATTATGGGAGTGGCGGCGATAATCGCGATAAAAATCGGCAGTATTCTCCATAACATAAATACCACTCCTCCCGCTCCGGCAAGATAAATAAACTGCTTCAGGGTCAATGGCCCAAAAATCTTATCTTCTACTTCTATAAATTGCGGAACTTGAAATTTCATAAAATATTTTATAAAATACTATGAATTACGAAACTTGTCACGGACATAGTTTTTGAAAGACGTTGCGGAGGCTCCGCATGTCCTCAAATTAATTTTTGTATTGCTTTTATTATACCTCCTTAATATATTTTTCATAATTACTATGAATTACGAAATGCAAAAATTT
>MFAC01000007.1:6782-7563 GCA_001774455.1 Candidatus Campbellbacteria bacterium RIFCSPLOWO2_02_35_12 | reverse complement strand
GCTTTGTAATCAACCACAATAAGCTCCCCTTTTGGATTTACCCAAATATCGTCAATTCCTCCGCGAATAATCAAATTTGTCGGCTTATGAAGACAAGATATTCCTCTGCGAAGCGCGTCCCTCCACTCTTCTATTTTTTCATTTTGAAACGGCACAGCGTCAATACCGTATGTTTTAGCGAGAGGGTGCGCCGTCTGCTCCGCTCTGTGAATATCAAATTCTTTTTTCATCAACTCATCAACCGCATTATTTAGATTAAATGGAAATGACGGCGGTCTTCCGACTCCTAATCGCTGGTCAAGATAAAAACATCGCTGGCATTCAATAAACAAATCAATTTTTGACCTGCTTATCTTATATGGCGTTTTAGAATCAGGATGAAAAAGATATTTAGCGCTTTTTTGCGGATTATAATATTGAGCCATAGAAACAAAAATTTAAAGATTGATTTCGTAATTTAAAGTATATTATATCTTGAATTACGAAATACAAAAATTTACGGTCTATTTGAGCAAAAACATTTAGAAGACAAAGAGATTTTGCGACCCGAGGACCTAAATTTTTGCGTTTCGTAATTCATAGATTATACCATAAAAAATAGACCATATTTCTTTTTAAAAAGATATGGTCTATGAATCTTGCTTATTCTTATTTAAAAAAAATGAAATCTTTTTTTATCCCTTTCCCCTTTTATTAGTAAAAGGGGGATAAAAAACAAAAATATTAACATTTTTAATAATATTTTTAAAAATTTAATTTTAATCATACTTATATAACCCCT
>MFAC01000007.1:0-6689 GCA_001774455.1 Candidatus Campbellbacteria bacterium RIFCSPLOWO2_02_35_12 | reverse complement strand
AGATTATTAAATCTTTATTTGTTAAGAATTCTTTCTATCTTTATCTTATTTATTTTATTAGGAAATGTTCTTTTCCAAAATGGACGCAGTATGATTTCCGCCTCTTCTATACTTGAATAACCTGAACGAATTGTTTGAAATGCCGCCTTTGACTTTCCCGCAAGGTCTTGTTTTAATCTTTCTTCGTCAAATACCCATATAATATTAACATTACCTTTTATAGTAAATTCAAACTCTTTATCTTCCCAAGGTCTGCTTTGTTCTTTATTTAACACGGTAAGTGTAAGCGCTGTTATATCGGAGATTTCAACAAGACTTTCGTCAAAAGTGGCAAATGTATTCTCCGCAATATATTTTGCGAATTCATTCTTATTAAAAAGAACACCGTATAATATCGCTTTTTCTTTTACTTCAACTTTATCGCCGCTTCCCTCTGTCTGCTCCGATTCAAACTCCACAAATACGGCGTCTTCAAACAGATAAAATCCATCCGGTTTCTGGGAAAAAGCTTCATTTAATAATTGTGTCCGCAATTCCGAGTGTATTTCATTTTTGGCATTTTCAACATCCGTCGGGTCCGCAATAAGCTTCTCGCCGGCAAAACCTCCTGTCATAGGTGTTTTTGAACGCGCGTAAAATTTATCAAATTGCGGAAAGCTCTTAAATCCCGGAATAATAAAATCTGTTAATCCTATATTAAAATTTTCACCTGCTTCATCCGCGTATACCGTAACTTCTATGCTTCCGGGAATAATCTCTCCATTTTCTTTTTTTTGACCCGGAACGACAACGGACTTATTTATCTTGTATATGAGTCCGTTCGGCGTCTCAAAGCGAGTATTTATTAAAAGTCGCTGATTTGCCGAACTAAAATCATTAAATATTATTATCTTACCCGAAGCTTTTTCTTCAATTTGTTCTTTTTTAACAGCCAATATTTTTTTTGAGCCTGTTTTTTCAATCGTCATAATCTCATACGGAAGCTCATCGGAACGAGCTTCAATAGCCGCGGTAAAACGCGCGTCAACAAAAGTTTTATTTTGTTTCGGCGTAATGCTTATTTTCGCGCCTGAAAAAAGAAAAGAAAAAACAAATGTAAACACCGCGAGCGCGATAATTATTACAAACCATATAATAAACCGCGATGAATTGCGTTTTTTTATATTGCCATTAAGATTATATTCAAAATCTTCTTCCGATATTTTTTTAACAGGTCTTTGCGGCTTGATATGAGAATTTTGTATATCTCTTATTGACTTCTTTCTGGGAGGAATTATGTCATTAAATAAAGAATTTTTCATTATAATCTTGAATTACGAAATACAAAAATTTACGATCTATTTGAGCAAAAACATTTAGAAGATAAAGAGGTTTTGCAAACCGAGGACCTAAATTTTTACATTTCGTAATTTATAGTTATAAATAAACTTATCTTATAATTAGAGTTCCTATAATTATACACCATATAAATCATACATACCAAATAATATATGTGTATAAACTAAACTTTTCTCGCAAATAAAGCCTCAATAGCAAGAAAAGAGTCGCAATCCTTTTTGTCTTTATTTTTAGTATAACAATATTTTCTAAATATTTCACCTCTTAATTCAACTATGGTGAATTGCTGTTGAGTAAGCGTATACGCGCTAAATTCGTCATTTTTAATAGTATCAATAAACCAGCTTGCTATATCGGTATCAACTAAAAGAAAAATCGTCTTTGGTAAAGATAATTTACCAGCGAAATCAGATAATATTTTTCTGAATGAATACAGCCATTCTTCTTTTATGGCTATAAGCGTTTTTCTTATATCTTGATGTTCAGCATTTGAACCTTTCTGTTCAAAAAAGAGCCGAATAAGAGAGTGGGCTTCTTCTGGTATAATATTTAAAGCTTCGGCTGTTTTTCTTATTAAAAAATTGCTCCCGAGCGGAAAAGTTGATGTCTTAACAATGACATCGTCTCTTATGAGCATTATGTCCGATACTTCTCCGCTTATGTCCATAAGTAAAAAATCTTTTTCCGCGCTAAAAACATCGCGTGTTACCGAAAATGAAGCGAGCGCGAAAGAATTATATGATATATTGTCCGTGTTAAATATCTTTTCTATAATATCTCTTACTTTCCGCCTTATTTCGTCAGAAATCATACTCATAAAAAGTGTAATGTCTATACGATTTATTTCTTTACCATACGGCTTATTTACATTATATCCATTAAGCAGTGTTTGTATAATATTTTTTTCCATTAAAATCGGGTCGGGAATATTATTTTGATTAAGTTTGTTTTGCAATAACTCTTTAAGTTCCGTTTCGGAATTTTTAATATTATCTGAAATAAACCGCTCCGATACGATAAAAGATTTCTCTTTTATAAAATTCTCCGCGCTTATGCCGTAAACACACCATAGTGATGAGAATACGCAAAATATATCTTTTATATTTTTTGGATTAAAATCATTTTCTGAAAAAATCCGTAATCTATTTTGTTCTATGTTCTCGGCGGCGGCTTTAAGAGCTATCAGCATAGCTGAAAAAAGACGCTCATAATTTAAATATCTGTGAGAATTTATAGATATTCGCGTTTGATATATTATTTCAACAGCGTCATTTTTTTCATCAGCGACGACAATTGCCGCGCTGATACTGGCGCTTCCTATATCAAAAACAATAAATGGAAACTGCTTATTCGCTTTTTTTGCAAAAAACATATATTAATTATACGCAAACAAGATATCATACACAATGCGCCTAAACTTAAAATAAAGATAATGACTTGGGCATTGAATGTCCAAGTCGTATTCAAGTTAAGTTATTCTAATACGGCTTTTATTCTTCTTATACCTGATGAGACCGACTCTTCTTTTTTTATCTTGAAATGTCCGAGCTCCGCTGTATTTTTAATATGAGGACCTCCGCAGAGTTCAATGCTGTAATTCCCTATTTTATAAACCGTAATGATATCTCCGTATTTATCTTCAAATTCTCCGCCTATATTTTGCCTCGCGACTTCTTTGGCGGGTATTTCTTCTTTTTTTACATCAATGGCTGATTTTATTTTTTCATTTACCAAATCTTCCGTATTTTGTTTTTGCTCATCCGTCATTTTTTCTCCCCAAGAAAAATCAAGCCGCAACCGCTCTGATGTAATATTACTTCCCTTCTGTCTCACGCTCTCGCCAAGAACATCTTTAAGAGCGCGCAAAAGCAAATGTGTTGCTGTGTGATATTTAACAGACATCTCTCCTGTATCAATCAAACCACCTTTAAATTTTTGTTCTGCTCCGATTCGCGACAATTCACGATGTTCTTTCATTTTTTTATTAAATTCATTCTTATCAACAGATAGACCTTTTTCCTCCGCAAGTTCAATGGTCATTTCAATTGGAAATCCGTATGTCGTAAATAATATAAAAGCGTCATTTCCTGATATATTTCTTCTTTTGCTTATTTTTTCAAATTCTATCAAACCCTTTTCAAGAGTTTTTCTAAATCTTCTTTCTTCTTTATTTATTTCTTCTGTAATTTTTTCTTTATTCTCGTTCAGTTCCGAATATATTTTATTATATTGATTAATAACTGTCTTTGATATATCGCTTAAATGTCCATGTAAAATATCAAGTTTGTCCGAGAAACGAATTACTCTTCTTATAAGTCGCCTTAAAATATATCCCTGCCCGGTATTAGACGACATAATGCCCGATGCGATTATAAAAACGGACGCGCGAATATGGTCTGCGATTATTCTGAATTCTTTTTTATTATCAGCATACATTCTGCCGCTTATTTCTTCTATTTTTTTTATAACAAACGAGATTGTGTCAATATTAAAAATATCATTATCACTATTTGACGCCGCGGTAATTCTTTCAAGCCCTCCTCCAAAATCAACATTTTTCATAGGTAAGCGGCTAAAACTTCCGTCTTTCTGTTTTATGTATTCAATGAATACAGAATTGCCTATTTCTATAAATCGTCCGCATTTGCAATTTGGATGACAATGTTCGCCAAATTTTTTATTATGTATATCTTCACCGAAATCGTAAAATACTTCACTATCTGCTCCACCAGGCTCATCTGATGGCATTTTATCAGGCGCGCCTGCTCTGCTCCACCAATTATATTTTGCATTATAATAAAAAATTCTGCCACCTCGCATACCGATTTTGCCGCCATTTTCTTCATCTAAAATTTCTATGTCTTCCGCTTTAATTTTATTATTCTCAAAAATATTTTTCCATATTTTTACAGATTCAATATCACGCGGTATTTTGTTTTTTTTATCTCCGACAAAAACTGTTATATATAATTTTTTTGGCTCAAGTTTAATTTCGGTGGTTAAAAATTTAAAAAACTGTTCTATTTGTTCTTTTTTAAAATAATCGCCAAAAGACCAATTACCGAGCATCTCAAAAAATGTCGTATGTCTATTGTCTCCTATTTCTTCAATATCTTCAGCGCGAAAACATTTTTGAGAGTTTGCGAGTCGTGTTCCGCTGATATGCTTCTTTCCTAAAAAATACGACAAAAGCGGTTGCATACCCGAACTTGTAAAAAGAGTTGTTGTGTCGTTTTTGGGAATTAAAGACGCTGATTTAATTATACTATGTCCACGTTTTTCAAAAAAACGCAGGTATTTATTTCTGACCTCGTCTGTTTTCATATTTTTCTTGAATTACGAAATGCAAAAATTTACGGTCTATTTGAGCAAAAATATTTAGAAGATAAAAAGGTTTTGCGACCCGAGGACCTAAATTTTTGCATTTCGTAATTCATAGATATTTTAATTTCGTGATTTGCGGTATTTTAAGAAAAATATCCATTAGCATATAACTGAAAAAAATAACCGAACGCTATAAATAATATACCGCAAATTGCCATCCACTTTTCACGCCTCATCGCAATGAGCACATCTTTGTCAATTTTATGTTCTCTGACTATATGCCTATGCACATTAAACACGGCAAGACCTATCAGCACTTCTCCTATTACGCTTAATGTCATTCCTAAAAATAGTAAATCCATATTTAATTAAATTAATTTAATTATCGTGAATTATTTTATTTTACTTTGAATTACAAAATGCAAAAATTTACGGTCTATTTGAGCAAAAATATTTAGAAGATAAAGAATTTTTGCGATTCAAGGACCTAAATTTTTGTATTTCGTGATTCATAATATTTTACGCTATATTTCAAATTGAGCAAACTTCGCAGTTTGTTTATATCTTTTTCTATACTGATTAAACCTTCTTTGAAAAAATCTGATTTTGTCGTATCTATGCCAATGTCTTTAAAAATATCATCGGGACTTTTGCTTCCGCCCGCGGATAAGAATTTTTTTATTTGTTTGCCAAAATTATTATCTTTTTTAAATCTATCATACATAGTTTTACTGATAATTTGTCCATAAGCGTATGTATATACATAAAAAAATCTTCTGATATGCGACCACCTTATAAAGAAATAACCGTCTAATTTTTTTAATTTAAACGCTGTTCCTAAATATATTTTCATATGTTTATTAAGCATACCGCTTATATCCTCAGACGATAACGCCCCTTTTTGTCTAATACTCTCGTGCAGTTCTATTTCAAAATTAAATTCGGCAATCTGCCTGAATATCGTCTCTATATCTCCTTGTATTTTATCATGAAGCGCGACAATTTTTTCTTTATTGTTTAATTTTTCAAACATTGCGTCAAATACGGCCTGTTCAAAAAAAGTGCTTGCCGTCTCTGCCGCTGATATACTGTAACCGGCATATATTTCCGGCTGATTCTTTTTGCTCAATTCAGAATGTATAGCGTGTCCCATCTCATGCGCGAATGTCATAAGCGATTTGAAATCATCGGTATGATTGAGAAGAACCATTGTCGGAGTATTTGCGCTTGATGACGCATAAGCTCCGTCTAATTTACCAATTTTTGGATATACATCAATCTGCCCTTTTTTAAGCATATTATCTAATATATCCGCGTATTCTTTATTCATATTTCTGAATATCGGCTTGATTATTTTACATGCTTCATTAAAAGATATTCTTTTCGCTGTCTTTCCTATTCTAGCGCTTCTGTCGGCATATTGCATATAATCTAATTTAAGAATCTTTTTTTTTAAATTATAGAAACGATTGCTAATGTAAAAATGTTTTGTAACAATATCCGCAAAATTCAATATGCTTTTTTCATTATTTTCATATTCTAATATTGTGGCGCTATGCGGATTTTTGAAACCGCGAAGCTCGTCGTCTATCTTTTTATTCAAGACAATAGCGTTTATTTCGCTTTCGGCAAAACCGCTTATTTCTTTAATCTTTTCTAAAATTTTATCTTGCAGAGCGCGTCTCTCTATTGTGTTAAGTCCGCTTACTTTATTTTGAGCTTCCCCGATAGATATTTCTTTTCCTCTAAATCTCACATTTTGTTTACTAAGAGCTTTTTGAACACCGTCAACCCACATACTATAACTTGGCATATTTTTAAAATTCATAATTTTTTCTTCCTCTTCCGAAAGGTCATATTTGCTTGTTTTAAAAATTTTTTTTAAAAAATAATTATATTTTTGTAATTTTTTACTTAAAAGAAATTTTTTTTGAAGTTTTTTTTCAATTTTGCCTATTTTCAATAAAAAAAATAAAATTTTATTTTCATATTTCGTCAATTCATTAATTAATTTATTTAAATTTGCT
>MFAC01000006.1 GCA_001774455.1 Candidatus Campbellbacteria bacterium RIFCSPLOWO2_02_35_12 | reverse complement strand
ACCGATAAATGCTTAAATCTTTTTCTTTTTGTCATACGCTTGATATTTTACCAAGCGTTGCATTTATATGTTGAACTTACCGTATAATTATTTGCATTTTTTTAGCTTTATAGTAAACTGTCTATTACTTGCGAGAGCGAGTTTTTTTATAAAAAAGTATAATTTAAGGTAATAGAAAATTATGCCAACAATTAATCAATTGGTAAAAAAGAAAAGAAAAAAAATTTACGCGAAACTAAAGACAGTGGCTTTGGCGCGCAGTTTTAATACTTTAAAAAATAAACCCACATTTTACTCTTCACCGTTCAAAAGAGGGGTATGTATTAAGGTGATGACAAAAACACCAAAGAAACCAAACTCGGCTATAAGAAAAGTGGCAAGAGTTCGTCTAACAAACGGTATTGAAGTTACGGCTTATATTCCCGGAGTCGGACACAATTTACAAGAACACTCCGTAGTACTTTTGCGAGGCGGGCGAGTAAAAGACATTGGTTTGCGATATACCATAGTGCGAGGCAAACTTGACGCAGGCGGAGTTGAAAATAGAAAAAGAGGAAGAAGCGCGTATGGCGCCAAAAAGCCGAAATAAACATAAGAGTATAAAATTACAAATAAAAAAATTTAAAAATAAATTTACTGTCTATAATTTATAAAGAATAATGAGAAGAAAAATAAAAAAAAGAAAAGAAGTCGCAAAAGATTCAATACACGGGTCTGTTAAAGTTGCCAAATTTATCAATTATATAATGAAAGACGGTAAGAAAAACACGGCGCGCAGGGTTGTTCACGGGGCTCTTGATGAGATAAAAAAAAGAGAAAAAAAAGACGCTCCAGCTGTTCTTTTTGAAACAGCGCTTGATAATGTCGGACCCGCTATAGAAGTGCGCTCAAGGAGGGTTGGCGGCGCCAATTATCAAGTTCCAAGAGAAGTGAGGCAGGAAAGGCGGCTTTTTCTTGCTATGAGATGGATTATTAGCGCCGCAGAGACAAAAAAAGGCTCTCCAATGTATAAACGACTTGCTGACGAACTTATTTTGGCAAGCAAAAATGAAGGAGATGCCGTTAAGAAGAAAGAGAATGTCCACAAAATGGCGGAAGCCAATAAAGCGTTTGCTCATTTTGCATGGTAGATTTTTCTGATACAAAAAATAAAAGATAAAACAAAAAACGCAAAAATTAAAAACACGCTAACTATATTATTTTGAATTTTGTATTGTTGATTTGTATTTTTTAATTTTAATTTATTCATATATTTATGGGAAGAGATTATCCTTTGGAAAAGATAAGAAATATCGGAATTATTGCTCATATTGACGCCGGAAAAACCACGACAACGGAAAGGGTGCTTTTTTATACGGGCGTGTCGCATAAAATAGGAGAGGTTCATAAAGGGGAAGCGATAATGGATTGGATGGAGCAGGAAAAAGAACGCGGTATTACTATTACATCCGCCGCGACAACCGCTTTTTGGACGCCAACATACACGGAAGATAAAATCGATAAATCAAAATCTTTCCAATTTAATATTATTGATACTCCCGGGCATGTTGATTTTACAGCCGAAGTGGAACGGTCTCTAAAAGTTCTTGATGGAGGCGTGGTTGTTTTTGACGGAGTTGCGGGGGTAGAGCCGCAGTCGGAAACGGTATGGAGGCAGGCGGATAAATATAAAGTTCCGAGAATTTGTTTCATAAATAAAATAGACAGAACGGGCGCGGATTTTGAAAGGTCATTTCAGACAATATTGGAGCGGCTTACGAAAAATGCCGTCAGAATGCAGATTCCGATTGGACAAGAAGATAAATTTAAAGGCATCATTGACCTTTTAGAAATGAAAGCTTTTTATTTTGAAGGCAATATGGGCATTGAAATCAGAGTTGAAGACGCGCCCGAGAATTTAAAAGCCGACGCTAAAAAACTGCGGGACGAACTTATTGAAAAAATTGTTGAAAATAATGAAGCGCTGATGAATGATTATTTGGAAGGTAAAGAAATTTCAGTTGATGAGCTCAAAAAAGTTATAAGAAAAGCGGTTATTGCAAATCAGCTTGTGCCCGTATTTACAGGCTCGTCTCTTAAGAACAAAGGAGTTCAGCTTATACTTGACGCCATTGTTGATTATCTGCCGTCGCCTATTGATATTCCGCAGGTTAAGGGGATTAATCCGAAGACAAAAGAAGAAATTGAGAGGAAGGCTTCGGACAATGAACCATTTACCGCGCTTGCGTTTAAACTCCAGAGTGATCCGTTTGTCGGTCAGCTTACATACTTTCGCGTGTATTCAGGCGCGCTTGAAGCTGGTTCGTATGTTTATAATTCATCAACAGAAGAGAAAGAGAGAATAGGGAGAATCTTGCGAATACACGCGAATTCGCGGGAGGAAGTAAAGAAGGTTTATGCCGGAGAAATCGCCGCCGCAGTGGGACTTAAAAATACCAAAACATCGGACACTCTTTGTGATGAAGCAAACCGCATAATTCTTGAAAAAATTGAGTTTCCGGAACCTGTTGTTAATCTTCGTATTGAGCCAAAAACGAAAGCTGACCAGGAAAAGATGGGTATTGCGCTAAAAAAACTCTCCGATGAGGACCCGACATTTAAGGTGAGCGCCGATCCGGAGACAATGGAAACGATAATTTCCGGAATGGGGGAACTTCATTTGGATATTATAGTTGAAAGAATGAAACGGGAATTTTCTGTTGGAGCAAATGTCGGCAAACCGCAGGTCGCTTACAAAGAAACAATCCAAAAAGAATCCGAAGCTGAAGTTAAATATATCAAACAATCTGGAGGTCGCGGTCAATATGGTCATGTCAATATCAGAATCAAGCCACTTAAACCGCTTAAAGAAGGCGTAAAAATTGCCAAGAACACTAAAAGAGAAGAAGGGTTTGAATTCATTAATAATATTAAAGGAGGCGTTATTCCTCAAGAATTTATACCTGCGGTTGAGAAAGGTGTAAAAGAAGGAATGGAAAGAGGTGTTATTGCCGGATATAAACTCGTTGATATTTCAGCGGAGCTTTTTGACGGGTCTTACCATGATGTTGACTCTTCAGAAATCGCTTTCAAAATTGCCGCTTCGCAGGCGCTTCAAGAAGCCGCAAAAAAAGCCGCCCCGGCGCTTCTTGAGCCGATAATGAAAGTTGAAGTGGTTACTCCGGAGAAGTTTATGGGAGACATAAATGGAAATTTAAGTTCAAAACGCGGCCAGATTGAAAGTACGGAAGACAGAGGTATGCTTAAAGTTATAAACGCAAAAGTTCCGTTGTCTGAAATGTTCGGCTATACCACAGCTCTTCGTTCAATGACGGAAGGACGCGCTTCTTCCACTATGGAGTTTGACCACTACGAAATTGTTCCCGCTAATGTTGCGAAAGAAATAGTAGAAGCAAGAAAATAAAAATAAAGACAATAAAAACGATAAAAAAGTATTATAGACCGCGAAAAGTTGCAATTATTTTCTTACTTTGTTATTATATTTAATATATTGTTTAGAGTGTTATTTTATAAATATTCTAAATTATTATCATATTTAAGAGAAAATTAATCGCTTATTTATCAGGTCATTTATTATTAATCTTAATTATTTATTAGTATTAGTTTAATAAGCGGATAAGCTTAAAAACTAAAAACTAAAAGCTAAAAATATGGCAGAAGTATTTGATAGAACAAAGCCGCATGTAAATGTAGGCACAATCGGTCATGTTGACCATGGAAAAACCACATTAACCGCCGCAATTTTGCATGTTCTTAATCTTGCCGGGAAAACGGTAAGGTTAAGAAAAGTTGAAGAAATTGACAGCGCGCCTGAAGAGAGAGCGCGTGGTATTACGATAGCTCTTTCTCATAATGAATACGCGACAGACGCGCGTCACTACGCGCACATAGACGCGCCGGGACATGCTGATTATATTAAAAATATGATTACAGGAGCCGCGCAGATGGACGGCGCTATACTGGTAGTCGCGGCTTCCGATGGCGTTATGCCTCAAACAAGAGAGCATATTTTGCTTGCAAAGCAGGTTGGCGTGCCGAAAATAATCGTATTTCTTAATAAAGTTGACCAAGTTGACGACAAAGACCTTATTGACCTCGTTGAGGAAGAAGTTCGCGAACTTCTTACAAAATATGAATTTGACGGAGAGAAAGCCCCGGTAATTCGGGGCTCGGGACTCAAAGCTCTTGAAGCGACGTCGGTTGACGATGAATGGGCAAAGAAAATTTTAGAATTGACGAATGCTTTAGACGAATATATACCAATTCCCGCGCGAGATATAGAAAAACCATTTCTAATGCCCATTGAAGATATTTTCTCAATTGAAGGTCGCGGAGCTGTTGTAACGGGCAGAATAGAGAGAGGTATTATAAAGGTAAGCGAAGAAGTTGAAATTGTCGGAATTAAAGAGACGGTAAAAACAATCGTTATCGGTATTGAAATGTTTAACAAATCGCTTGACGAAGGTATAGCAGGAGATAATGCTGGTATTCTTCTTCGGGGTATCAAAAAAGAAGATATTCATAGAGGTCAGGTTTTGGCAAAGACAGGCTCTATAACACCTCATACGGAGTTTGAAGCGGAAGCGTATATTCTTACAAAAGAAGAGGGGGGACGGCACACACCTTTCTTCACAGGATACAAGCCGCAGTTTTACATCAGAACAACCGATGTTACGGGGGAAGCGACACTGCCTGAAGGAACGGAGATGGTTATGCCAGGTGATACGACAAAATTTAAAGTAAAACTTGTTTCCCCGATTGCTCTTGAAGAACAACAGAGATTTGCAATTAGAGAAGGAGGAAAAACAGTCGGTGCGGGTGTTGTAACAAAAATAATAGCATAGAACGATTTGCGCCATTTAGCTTTTTTAGAATAATGAAGTTTCTTAAAATAAGCTAATTAAAATAATTTATGACAGCGACAACTAAAACAGCTAAAACTAAAATCGTAAAGCAGACAAAAAAAAAGAAAGAAATAGTAAAGAAAATATCAAAGAAAGACGAAACGCAAAAACTTAGAATCCGTGTCCGCGCTTATGAGCATAAGATTTTAGACAATTCCATAAAACAAATTATAGACACAATACTTCGTTTTGACGCGGTTATAGTCGGACCAATACCGCTTCCGACTGAGATTAAAAAATACACGGTAAATCGCGCGCCGTTTATTTACAAAGATGCGCGCGAGCAGTTTGAAATGAGAGTTCACAAGAGAGTTATAGATATAATAAATCCATCGCCAAAAGTTATTGAGGCGCTTACAAATATGAATTTGCCATCAGGCGTCAATATTGATGTAAAAATGGTTTAATCAATAAAAATAAAAAGCCCCGCTCGAAAGAGAAGTGGGGCTTTTTTGTATTGTTTATGCGCGTCCCACTTGTCAAAGGTCTCGCTTTGACAGAGGACGATGCTCAATATATGTACAGGTCTGATCTGTGCATACGATTACATACGATATAGTATGATTTTATCTTGTATGCATATTTATATTTTACGCAAAATTGCCGTATTTGCATTTTAGCGGGTATTATAGTATGGTATAAATATTATCTGAAGGCGTTTGCCTTCTATTTTATTGAAAATAGTATTTACGCAAATTATTTAATATGCAAATTATGAAATTTATTATCGGAAAAAAACAAAATATGACTCAAATTTTTGATAATAAGGGCAAAGTTCATCCGGCAACTATACTTAATATATTACCCGCTGTTGTTACGCAGGTAAAGAATAAAGAAAAAGACGGATATGAAGCAATACAAGTCGGCTATGGAGAGAAGAGAGAAAAAAACATAAACAAAGCCCAAAAAGGACATTCTAAAAAACTCGGCAATTTTGAAGGATTTAAAGAATTTAAGAATGGTAAAGACGAGTATAAAACAGGAGATAAGATTGATGTCTCGGTATTCGCGGAAGGAGACAAAATTAAAATCACGGCTATTTCAAAAGGAAAAGGGTTTCAGGGTGTTGTTAAACGACACGGCTTTCATGGCGGGAGGAGAACTCATGGACAAAAACACTCGGAAAGAGAGCCCGGTTCAATCGGAGCGACAGGTCCGCAAAGAGTTTTTAAGGGCACGAGGATGGGCGGCAGAATGGGGAGCGACAGAATAACCGTAAAAGGACTTAAAATTATACAAATAGATAAAGAAAACAATCAAATAGCTGTAAACGGTCCTGTGCCGGGGAGAAGAGGGACAATCGTTGAAATTCAAAATGCAAATTAAGAATTAAAATAATAAAAAGAGAATCAATGCGATAAATTTTCTCATAATTCAAAATTTATATTTTATTATTTAAAAAAATTATGGAATCAAAAATCTACAATCAAGAAGGAAAAGAAACAGGGAAAATAATCTTACCCGAAAGTATTTTTGATTTGCCTTGGAATAATAATCTTGTCCATCAGGTTGTAGTGTCTATGCAGGCAAACGCAAGAAAACCAATCGCTCACAGCAAAGACAGAAGCGATGTTCGTGGCGGAGGCAGAAAACCATGGAAACAAAAAGGAACCGGACAAGCCCGCCATGGCTCAATTCGTTCTCCCCTTTGGCGCGGAGGAGGTATTACTTTTGGTCCAAGAAACGATAAAGATTACGGCAAAAAGATTAATAAAAAGATGAAAACAAAAACACTTTTTACGGTATTGTCGCGAAAACTTAAAGACAATGAAATAATTTTTATAGACCGCTTTATTTTTACAGAACCAAAAACTTCGGAAGCAAAAAAGACGATATCGTCTCTTTCCAATATCGCGGGATTTGAAAAATTAGCGACAAAAAGAAAAAACACAGCGCTCTTTTTGTTGGGAGAAAAAGACAGAAATACTGAAAAAAGTTTTAGAAATTTTAGTAATATGTCTGTAGGCGAGGCGCGCAATATGGACCCGTTGAAAATTTTAACATATAAATATTTAATAATTTCTGACCCCGATAACACAATTAAGTTTTTGAAAAATAAATCAGACAAATTAAATAAGATTAATAAATTAAATACGGCTGATAAATCAGATAAACAAAAGAAAAAGAAAATCGGCAAAATTAAAAAAGACAAATAGATTTTATTAAATTTTTATATATTAGATAAATCAAAATGGCATTATTTAGTTTAAAAAAGAAAAAAATTGTTTCTAAAAAATCTGAAAAAACCACTGAAGAAACAAAAAAGACGGCATTGCCCGCGAAAAAAATTGCCGTTAAAAATCAGGAACTCTCTATAAAACCGCAAAATAAAGAAAACGATATGTTTTTTTCTGTTTTAATACAGTCAAGAATTACCGAGAAAGCGACAAATGAAAAAGAAAAAGGAGTTTATGTGTTTGAAGTAAAACAAAACACCACAAAGAAAGAAATAAGAAATTCCATAAAACATTTTTATAGCGTAGAACCAATTAAGATAAATATTGTAAAAATTCCACGAAAAAAAATTTTCTCGCGAACGAGAGGGCATAAAGGTATTCGACCGGGAGGAAAAAAAGCTTATGTTTATTTAAAAAAAGGAGATAAAATTGAAATAATATAATTTTGGAAGGATAAGTTAACAGTATAAAGAAAATAATCAAATTACTATGAATTACAAGATGCAAAAATTTAGGTCCTCGGGTCGCAAAACCCCTTTATCTTCTAAATGTTTTTGCTCAAATAGACCGTAAATTTTTGCATTTCGTAATTCAAGAAAATTAAATAAATTAAATTATGAAAAAATATAAACCAACAACACCTGGCAGACGCGGAATGACAGGAATCTCATATAGAAATATTCTTACGGCGTCAAAACCGCATAAAGCTCTAACTCGCGGCGTCAATAGGTCTGTCGGAAGAAATAATGCAGGAAGAATCACCGTCCGCCATAAAGGAGGCGGTCACAAAAGAGTGTGGCGCGAGATAAGTTTTAGATATGATAAATTAGACATTGAAGCGACCGTAAAAACTATTGAATATGACCCAAACAGAACAGGGTTTATAGCCCTTGTTTCTTATAAAGATGGAGAAAAGAGATATTTATTATTGCCAAAATCCGTAAAAGTCGGAGATAAGATAATAGCATCAGAGGATGCTGTGATTAAGGTTGGCAATAGTTTGCCCCTTAAGAAAATACCTGTCGGCGCATTTGTGTATAATGTAGAACTAAAACCAGAAAGCGGGGCAAAACTTGCTCGTTCAGCCGGAAATTACGCGGAAGTCATCGCAAATGATGACGGTTTTGTTCATCTTAAAATGCCGTCATCGGAAATAAGAAAAGTCAGTGAAAAAGCATGGGCGTCCATAGGAGAGGTGAGCAATGACGAACATCGTTTGGTAAATATCGGAAAAGCCGGCCGCGCGCGTTGGATGGGGAGACGGCCTACGGTGCGCGGCTCCGCTATGAATCCGGTTGACCATCCGCATGGCGGCGGAGAGGGTCGAGCAGGACGCGGACGCAGACGCGCCGTTTCTATGTGGGGCAAGCCGACCGGGAAAGGTCAAAAGACGCGAACGCCTAAAAAATACTCAAATAGATTTATTATTAAAAGAAGAAAAGTCGGGAAGAAGAGATAGAATTATATAAACCTTAAATTACTTAGATTTATAATAATATTTCAAATTATGTCAAAATTGTATTTATAATTTGCAAAATATCATGTTTATGACTATTAGACAGAACGCCAAACATTTTTAGCATTTCTAAAAATACTTTAATATTATTTTCTGTTATTTCAAAATAAGCAATTTCTTTTGTTTTGGCAGTTCGTCCAATTAAATTAGTTTTCGCTTTCAGTTTTGTAACTGGAAAACATAAATATAACATCGGTTGTGTGCCGACTGCATATTGTTTTTCGGTAATTTTTATTTCAGTAACTATTTCGTATCCATTAAACTTGTGAATCAAAAGCGGATATTTAACCTGAGTATATTCAAACTCAAATCCATTTATATTTTTTGCTATTGGGTGGCTACGATCAATTTGTAACTCAGGATTATTGTTAATTACCTATCAATCTGTCCACCTCCCAAGTCGGGAGGTTATCTTGCGATTCTTCAAGATGTTTATCTGTTAACAATAACAGTTCGGCTTTTTCTAAAGCCTCTTTTTTATTTCCTGCTTCAATTACTGGAAATGCAACGGTTGTGATAAATTTAGCTCTTATGTCGTATTTTTTCATTTTATTCTTTTTATTTTTACTAAACTTTCATCAAACAAATTTTTAAATTCATCTACTGAAGAAAGATATTTTTTATGTCTTTTAACAAATAACTGATTGCATGACCATATTTCGTTAATATTCCCATCATTATAAATTGAATAAAGATGATATATATCAACAATATCATTAATTTTTGTATTTCCTAAAAATGATGATTTAATATCAGATTGTATTTTCAAAAAAAATTCTTCCAGAGGAGTATTATTATCAATCACTTTAATATCAAATTTCAGTTCTTTAATAAATGGTGGATTTACCCAATATGACTGTATTTCTTTGCAATTTATGGAGACAACCCCATTATTTATTTGTAAAGAAGACATATATTTGTCTTTTTTTCTTAATAAATTTTCTTTTATTATGATAAAAAAATCACTACAATTTTTAATATCATAAAGTCTCTTGTCAATTATAACATCAGACCATCTCAATGTTTCCTCTCTCCCATACCAATTCTCACATAAAGATTTAATGAAAATGACTGATAAAATTTTTGTATCCCGAGTGTTGATAATACTGGCAGTTTTTATAGCCTTTTCCAAGCTCTTAATAGCGTTCTCAAAACTTGTTGTTATTTGTTGACTTGCTTCTTTAATAGAATAGAGATCAGTAAAAAATTGAATGTCGTTTTTTTGAATAACGATTTTTAAATTCTGCTGAAGAGGAGAAGTTCTAGGAGTGACTTCTAACAGCGGCATTATGCTAGATGTTTCTAACGCAATTTTCATAATTTTGTAAAATTACCTAATTTTTTTATATTAAAATCGATTTTATCTTGAACAGAAACATCTTTTATGGAATTACGGATTATTGAAGTTGTGTCGTTGTAAGAAGGGTTACCCATAGCGATAAGTTTTTCATCATTATTAATCGCTAAATTTTTTCTGCAAACATCCATAAGTGAATTTTGACAGGTAAAATATACATCATTGATTCTTTTTTTTGCTTCGGAAACAGCTTTTTCGTCAATATCGGCGCCGACTAATCTTTTTACAATATTTTTTTTTGTTAAAAATGAACCGTAGCCACAAGACGAATCTAAAATTGCAAAGTCTTTAATGTTTACAATATTTTTTTTCAAAATAGAATAGGCCAAATCAACAATGGTCTCCGGCGTATAATAAGAGCCTAGATTGACAGTGTTTATGTAATTTAGGTGTTTTTGGTCTTTGCTCATAATTTTATTTTATTATATCAGTTTTTTCTGATACTGATGAGTTTACAAAATTTGACAATATGCTTATATTTGATAGTATTTTATAAAGCCCTGAGGGAGGGCTTATTAATTTGAAAAAACAATGAGCAGGTCGCTAAAAAAAGGACCATATATTGATGAAAAACTCCTCAAAAAAATAGAGGGAAAAAAGCCCGAAGATATTAAGGGTTCTATTAAAATGTGGGCGCGCAGAAGCCAGATTTCGCCGGAGATGGTTGGTTTTACATTCGGTGTTCATAATGGCAAAGAGCATCTAAACGTGCTTGTCTCTGAAGAAATGGTAGGACATCGTTTCGGAGAATTTTCTCATACGAAAAAATTTTTGCGGCATGGAGGTAAGATGCAGAAAGAATTAGAACAGAAAAAGAAAGAAGCTGAAATTACCGCCGCAAAATCAGCCAAAGAAACCGCAGATGATAAGAAATAAATAAGAAATACATCCAATAGCATCTCATTTTTTTGTTTTTACTCCGCAAAATAATCTTTTCCAAAGTTAATATATACATAAATTATGAAAGCATATCTCAAAAATTACAGACAGTCGCCGCGTAAAGTTCGCCTTGCGGCCGATCTTATTAGAGGCAAAAAAGTGGACAAAGCTCTCGCGCTTCTTTCTTTTACGCAAAAACGAGCGGCAAATCCTGTTAAAAAACTTCTTGAATCCGCGCTTGCAAACGCTAAGAAAAATTCGGGGATAGAAAAAGAAAATTTAACCGTAAAAGACATACAAATCAACAAAGGAATTGTATTTAAAAGATCTCAGCCAAGAGCTCGCGGAAGAGCGTTTCCAATAAGAAAAAGAACAAGTAATATTTTAATTGTTCTTTCGGAACAGGTGAAGACGCAAAACGACGGCAAAAAACTAAAAGCATAATTTTATTTTATTATTATTTATCGTTTAACTTTCAACTTTTAACTCTCAATACAATGACACATACAGTACATCCATACGCGCATAGATTAGGAATTTTAAGAGACTGGAAGTCTCGGTGGTTTTCCGCAGACCCGAAAAAATATCGCGAATTTATAAAATGTGATACATTTATTCGCGAATATCTTCAAAAAAGATTAAGAGGGTTTTATGTAAGCGATGTTGAAATAGAAAGAGGAGAAAAAAGATTAAAAATAATCGTAAAAACATCGCGTCCAGGTCTTATAATAGGAAGAAGCGGAGAGGGCGCTGTAAAGTTAAAAAACGATATAGTAAAAATTATTTCAAAACATCTTCCGCAAGACAATTCGGAGATAAAACTTGACATTGAAGAAATAAAGTCTCCCGAATCAAACGCCGCTGTTGTAAGCCAAATGGTGGCGGAAGCGCTTGAAAAAAGGATGACATTTAGGCGGGTTTTAAAACAAACACTTGAAAAAGTAATGGCAAATCGCGATGTGCTTGGCGCGCGCATAGCGATATCAGGACGGCTCGGAGGCGCCGAAATGTCAAGAAAAGAACAAATTAAAAAGGGTCGTATTCCTCTGCAGACATTTCGCGCAGATATTGATTTTGCCCGTGAAAAAGCGTATCTTCCGTATGGCGTAATCGGTATTAAAGTGTGGATATATAAAGGAGACATTTTTTCTAATTCTCAGAAAAAATAATATTTAAATATTTAAAAATTTAATAAAATCAATATGTTATTTCCTAAAAAAGTAAAACATAGAAAATGGCAAACCAGACGAAGAAATTTAAAAAAAATCAGATGTGCTACCCGTGGCAATAAACTTTCTTTTGGCGCATATGGACTTAAATCAATGACATATGTGAGAATAAAATCAAATCAAATTGAGGCGGCAAGGAAGGTTATCAGTAAAGCAATGGGCAAGACAGGAAGAATATGGATACGAGTTTTTCCTGATCGTCCATATACGGCAAAGCCTGCGGAAGTCGGAATGGGAAAAGGTAAAGGAGATTTGCAAGGGTATCAGTTTGAAGTTCTTCCGGGCCGTATTTTGTTTGAAATTGACGGAGTTTCGGAAGAAGTCGCGAAAGAAGCGCTGCGAAAAGCTGGCGCGAAACTACCTCTTATTGCTAAGATATTAAGTCGACGATAAAATTAGAATTTATATTTAAATATTTATGGATTTAAAAAATAAGACAGAAAAAGAATTAATCGTTTTAATTAACAAAGACCGAGGAAAATTGCGAAATTTTAAATTTGGCATTGCAGGAAGCAAGATTAGAAATGTGAAGGAAGGGAGAAATATAAGAAAAGACATAGCGCGGATTTTAACCGAAATTAACATTCGTCAAAAAAATAAATAAAACAATAAATCAAAAATTATGAATATTAAATTAACAGAAAAAAAAGACATAATAAAAAAACATAAATTATTAAGTGGTATTGTGATGTCGGATAAAATGAAAGACACGGTTGTTGTCGCAGTAAGCAGATATAAAAAGCACAAAAAATACGGAAAATTTATAAACAAAGTAAAAAGATATAAAGCGCACGATAAAGGCAATATGCATAAAGTCGGAGATAAAGTTCAAATTGAACAGACGAGGCCGATATCCAAAGATAAAACCTTCAAAATTATTAATTAGAATTTTAATAAAACAATATGATTCAGCCGCGAACATTGGTAAAAATAACGGACAATTCAGGCGCGAAAATTGGACGCGTTTTTAAGGTGCTTGGAGGTTCAAAAAGACGATACGCCCGCATAGGCGATATTGTTACACTTTCCGTGCAAAGCGCAGAGCCGAGAAAACAAGTTAAGAAAAAAGATGTTTTGCGCGCAGTGGTTGTGCGTCAGAAAAAACCTTTTAGAAGAAAAGACGGCTCTTATATTTCATTTGATGAAAACGCCGTAGTGATTATAGAAAAGGAGAAAAAAGAGCCGATAGCGGGAAGGGTTTTTGGTCCAATACCGAGAGAAATAGCCGAACTTGGTTTTCAGAAAATAATATCGCTTGCGCAGGAAGTGGTTTAAGTAAAAGTGAATAAATACTTCGGCGCGAAAATGAGAAAATACTAAATTTTTTAAAATATAAAATAAATATTATGAAAATAAAAAAAGACGACATCGTAAAAATAATAACGGGAAAAGATAAAGGTAAAACCGGGAAAGTTTTACGCGCTTTTCCCGGCATTTCTCAAATAATCGTAGAAGGAGTAAACATTAAGAAAAAACATCAAAAACCCGCAAAAAATAATCAAAAAGGTCAGATTTTGGACAAAACAATGCCTATACATATATCAAATGCAATGATTCTTGATCCAAAAAGCAAAACCCCCACCCGTATAGGCAAGAAAATTATAGACGGTAAATATGTGAGAGTCGCCAAAAAGAGCGGAGTGATAATATAATAAATCAATATGATTCACACAAAAGAAAAACAAAATAATATATTTGATTCACTAAAAAATATTTTTAATTATACAAATGTAATGCAAGTGCCAAGAATTAAAAAAATGGCAATTTCAATAGGGGTCGGTTCAACCAAAGACAAAGAAAAAATAAAAATTATACAGGATCGTCTTTCAAAAATTACAGGACAGAAGGCGGCATCTCGCATGGCAAAAAAATCAATTGCGACATTTAAGTCTCGACAAGGCGATATTATTGGTTATCAAATAACACTAAGAGGACAGAGAATGTATGATTTTTTGGACAGACTTATTCATATCGCAATTCCAAGAATGAGAGATTTCAGAGGACTTGATATAAAATCAATTGATGAAATGGGTAATTTAACTATTGGCATAAAAGAACATACCATATTCCCGGAGACCTCGGACGAGGATTTAAAAGATATCTTTGGATTTTCTATAACAGTTGTAACAAGCGCAAAAAATAAAGAGGAAGCAAAAGAATATTTAAAAGCGCTTGGATTTCCATTCAAAAAAGAAGCTAATTAATTGTTGGATATTGAATGCCCACAAATTCTATTCTAATGGAAGAGGTACGATTATTCTTGATATACATATCAGGGATAATTGTAATAAATTATTGTTTGTCGGCAATAGTAAAGTAAGAGTACCGTTGAGACAAACAACAGCTATTATTGCCAAATAATATATTCTTATCTGGCAGACAATACCCCGATTTTCTGAGAAGAAAGTCTGGGTTTTTACACACGACTTTTTATTGATTTTATGGTTAGATGTCATCATAACTATATGAAACGGATTTTAATATTTTCAACGGCATATAGCCCGTTTATGGGCGGAGCTGAAATTGCCGCAAAAGAAATAACAGACCGACTTGAACGGGGCGATTTCATGTTTGATATGATTACTCTGCGTTTTAACAGAACTTTGCCGAAGTTTAAAAAAATTGGGAATATAAATGTTTACAGAATTTCTTCCACAAAATTAATGTTTCCATTCGCGGCTTATTTCAAAGCAATATTTCTTAATAGAAAAAATAAATACGACATTGTATGGTCTATGATGGCGGGAAGAGGAGGTTTTGCCGCTTTGTTTTTCAAATTGACTAATAAAAAAGTTAAATTTCTTTTAACGCTTCAAGAAGGCGACGCTAAAAGTTATCCGAAAGAACGCGCGGGAATTTTATGGTTCGCGGTTGGCGGATTATTTAAAAAAGTTTTTACAAAAGCGGACTTTATACAAGTTATTTCAAAATACCTCGGTGGCTGGGCGCGTGAAATGGGATACAAAGGAGAGATTGAAATTGTGCCGAACGGAGCGGATATAAAACGATTTGAAAATCGCGAATCGGAAACAAAGAATCAAAAATTAAGAAAAGAATTAGGAATTGAAAAAAATGAAAAAGTGATTATCACCACCTCGCGGCTGGTGGAGAAAAATGCCATTGATACTATTATAAGAGCTCTTTCATTTTTACACGGTAATTATAAATTACTAATTGCCGGCTCGGGAGAGCTTTTTTATAAACTTCGCAAACTCACGAATGAATTACGACTTACAAAAAGAGTATTATTTTTGGGTAATATAGAGCACAATGAATTGCCGCAATATCTGCATATTTCGGATGTTTTTGTTCGCCCATCACTTTCTGAGGGTATGGGGAATTCATTTATTGAAGCGATGGCGGCAGGCGTACCTGTTATAGCCACGAAAGTGGGCGGAATTACAGATTTTCTTAAAGATGGCGAGACAGGGTTATTTTGCGGTACTGATGACCCGAAAGGAATATCGGAAAAAATAGAACTCCTAATAAAAAATGACGAATTGAGAGAGAGAATAATTAAAAAAGCAAAACAAATAGTTTCTGAAAAATATGACTGGAACTTAATAACAAAAAATATGAAAGAAAATGTTTTTGAAAAAATGTTATAATAAAAATATACGGAGGTCGCACCTCCGTCATATAATTTCTGTATAGTATTAGTGCTATGGATAAAAATATCTTTCACATGATTAATAGAGGCGTGGAAAAAAGGAAAATTTTCCTTACGAATAGAGATTACATCCGTTTCATTCATAACATAAGTGATTTTAATAGTGTAGACAATGCGCTTCAATCGTATATGCGTCGAAGAAATGATAACTTGATGGAGGTGACGGAGGTGCGACCTCCGTCAAAACAACTTGTTGATGTGTTCTGCTGGTCTTTGTTGCCGAATCACCCCCACCTTCTTGTTGCTGAATGTGGCGAAAAGTTTGCAGGCATGTTTTCTCGCAAGATATTTGGAGGATATACTATGTACTTCAATGAAAACTATGATAGAAGCGGAGTACTATTTCAAGGAAGATCAAAAATCATACCTGTCATGCGCGATGCGCATTTACTACATCTGCCGTTTTATATCCACTCAAATCCACTTGATGTATTTCAACCAAATTGGAGAGAAGATGGGATCAAAAACATTAAAGGCGCGATAAAATTTCTTGAAGAGTATCGCTGGTCAAACTATCGCGATATTATAGGACAAGGACAAGGGGAATTCGCTGATGCATCAAACAAAGAACTTTTTTTTGATATGTTTGATACAAATAAGCGGCAATATCAGCAAGACATGATTGAATGGCTGAAAGAAGGCGAATACAGTATAGAATTGACAGATTCTTAAAATCATTGAATTATTGACGGAGGTGCGACCTCCGTCAATACCATCGGTCAATAAACACACAAACAAGCATTAAACACATGGGACATAAAAAGATTTTAATCGCGACTGGGATTTATCCACCCGACATCGGCGGGCCGGCAACATACTCAAAGCTTCTTGCCGATGAATTGCCTAAACATAATTTTAATGTGTCAATATTAAGTTTTGGAGAAGTAAGGAAACTGCCAAAAATCCTTCGCCATATCGTTTACTTTTTTAAAGTTTGGCATAGAGGCAAAAAAGCAGATATTATTTTCGCGCAAGACCCGGTAAGCGTCGGATTGCCAGCGGTTCTTGCCGCAAAAATTTTAAGAAAAAAATTTCTTCTGAAAATTGTTGGCGATTACGCATGGGAGCAATTTCAAGCGCGAAATGAAAAGCGAAAAACACAAAACGGTAGTAGAAATTTTATCACCGTTGAAAAGTTTCAAAATCAAAGATTTGATTTCAAAACCGAAATTAGAAGAAAGATAGAGCGATGGGTTGCGAAAAAAGCGAAGAAAATAATCGTCCCGAGTATTTATCTAAAAAAAATTGTTTCAATGTGGGGAATCAATGATAAGAAAATATCGGTTATATATAATGGACTTAAATATAATCAAGAATCCGGCAACAGAGAAACTATCCGCGCCCTCTTACAATTTGAAGGAAAGCTGATTATAAGCGCGGGGCGAATTGTTCAATGGAAAGGTTTTGATACTCTTATAAAAATCTTTCCGGATATAAAAAAGAAATTTAATGACGCGAAACTTATTGTCGCGGGCTCCGGACCCGATCTGGATAAATTACAGAAGTTAATTAATGATAAAGGACTTTCCGATAATATTGCTTTTACAGGCGCATTGCCGAAAGAAGTGCTCCTCCGATATATTAAGGCATCTGATGTATTCGTTCTTAATACTGGTTATGAAGGATTTTCGCATCAATTGCTTGAAGTAATGGATGTCGGAATACCACTTATCACGACAAAGATAGGAGGAAATCCTGAAATTATAAAAGACGGAGAAAACGGACTGCTTGTCGGGTATAATGATGAAAAAGGACTTGAAAAATCTATCACAAAACTTTTAAGCGATAAAAAATATGCGAATAAACTCGCGGAGGAAGCAAAGAAAAAAGTCAAAGAATTCAGCGAAGAGCGAATGATTAAAGAAACAATAAATATATTAAAAACGATATGAAAGTTTTAATGATTTCAACTGACAGAAAAATATTTGAATATGGAAGCGCAGTGAGAAGCCGCATGCGGGAATATGGAAAGCTTTTTGACGAGCTGCATATCATAGTTTTTAGTAAAGAAAAAAATAAAACAAAAATGTCTGATAATATTTTTGTTTATTCAACCAATTCAATGAGTAAATTTTTTTATATAATAAATGCCGTTAAAATTGGTAAAAAAATAGTTAAAACATCA
Source organism: Candidatus Campbellbacteria bacterium RIFCSPLOWO2_02_35_12 (assembly GCA_001774455.1). Lineage (GTDB taxonomy): Bacteria > Patescibacteriota > Minisyncoccia > Phycocordibacterales > UBA2163 > UBA2163. The sequence continues at coordinate 2,566 of MFAC01000006.1, read as the reverse complement.
CCAAATAATTTTATTATTACCACTCAGGATCCATTTGAAACAGGCATATCAGGTTGGCTAATCGCTAAAAAATTTAAAATTAAATTACAATTACAAATCCATACCGATTTTTTAAGCAGATATTTTGTTCAAAAATCACTTTTAAATAGATTGAGAGTGGTAGTTGCAAAGTTTTTATTACCAAAAACAAATTGTATTCGCGTGGTAAGCAAAAGGATTGCGGACACACTTAAAACGATAGTTGATGATTCAAAAATTCAAATTCTGCCGATATTTATTGATATTGAAAAAATAAAAAATGTTTCTATTAAAGTAGATTTGCGCAAAAAATATCCGCAATTTGATTTTATAATTTTAATGTCTTCGCGATTAGAAAAAGAAAAAAACATATCGCTTGCGATTTTCATAATGAAAGAAATTATAAAAGAATATCCAAAAACAGGGCTTATAATTGTTGGCGAAGGAAGAGAGCGAAAGAGTCTTAAATCCCAGATATCGTCTCTCAAATTGGACGGTAATGTGATATTTGACGGCTGGCAAAATAAAGATGTTTTGTTTTCATATTACAAAACCGCAGATTTGTTTCTGCTGACTTCTGATTATGAAGGATATGGAATGACAATAATTGAAGCGCTTGCGGCCGGACTCCCGGTAATTTCAACAGATGTTGGCGTAGCGCGCGAGGCAGGAGCTAAGGTAACAGAGCGTGTTTCTATAAAAAAAGATATCATTGAATATATAGGAAAAAACAAGGAAATAGCGGAATTAAAAAATTATCCATATAAAAATAAGCAAGATTATTTGGAAAAATTTAAAAAACTACTAATATGCGTCTCTTAATAATTACACAAAAAGTTGACAAAAATGACCCGATACTAGGCTTTTTTCACCGATGGATTGAAGAATTTGCGAAACATTGTCAATCTATTATTGTAATTTGTCTTCAAAAAGGAGAATATAATTTGCCAAAAAATATAAAAATTTTGTCACTCGGAAAAGAAAAAGGTAAGTCAAAAATAAAATATATTTTTAATTTCTACAAACACATCTGGCATGAGAGAAAAAACTACGACGCAGTTTTTGTTCATATGAATCAGGAATATATCTTGCTCGGATGGAAATTTTGGAAATTTTGGAATAAAAAAATATTTTTATGGAGAAATCACTATGCTGGTGGTCTTTTTACCCGCATTGCAATGATGCTCTCGGATCATGTTTTTTGTACTTCAAAATATTCTTTTACCGCACGGTCTAAAAAGACGATACTCATGTCCGTTGGAATTGATACCGTTGCCTTTACTTCCGCAGGCAAGGAGCGTGCGAAGAACTCAATACTCTTTTTGAGTAGGATCGCTCCGTCTAAAAACGTGCGCATGTTTATTGAAGCGCTTGGACTCTTAAAAAAACAAGGTGTTCCCTTTTCCGCAAACATATACGGAAACGTACTGCCAAAAGACACCCAATATCTTGAAGGGTTGAAGGCACGTATCAAGGAGCTTGGTCTTGAAAATGTAGTTCACATGCAAAGCGGCGTACCAAACCAAAAAACTCCCGAAATCTACAATACCCACGAGATTTTTGTAAATACGAGTCCCTCGGGAATGTACGACAAAACTATTTTTGAGGCAATGGCGTGCGAAAGCTTGGTGCTTACTTCAAATATAAATCTAAAGGGTAATATAGATGACGCTTTTCTTTTTAGAGAAAATGACGGAGAAGATCTCGCAAGGCAGTTGATTAAGATCTTAGCACTTTCCCCTGAAGAAAAGAAAAAGCTAAGGGAGAGACTTCGGGTATTTGTACTATTCCACCACAGCTTATCGCTCCTTGGAGACAAGCTAGGGAAATATCTCGCACACTAAATAGTGACATGCATCCATGAACAGCAACAAAACCACTAAGAAAAATTTTTTTTACGGACATTTTTCAGACCGTAAACTTGTTATTCAGTATATAATGGCCGGATGTACGGGGGCTTTCGTGAACCTCGCCAGCATGTATATTTTTACAGACATAATAGGGACATGGTACATAGCTTCTGCTATTTTTGCGTTTCTTATTTCACTCGTGGTAGCATTTTTTTTGCAAAAGATATGGACATTTGGTGACGCCACTTTCCATCCGCGGCACACTCTACGACAAGCGGCCCTCTATACCCTTTCAAGCGTATTATTTTTAGGACTTAATACGGCTCTGCTCTACACCCTCGTTGAATTCTTTGGCGTATGGTATCTTCTTGCGCAGTTCTTTTCACTTGGTGTGGTAGCATTGGGTAGTTTCTTGTTCAATAAGTCGGTAACTTTTCGGAAGAAGAAAGTTCACGGTATGAACACAGAACAATAAGAAATATGCATACGCCAATTAAAACTTTTTTTAAGAAACATAAGATCCTGATCATTATTTTTCTGATCGCGTTGTTGACGCGTAGCGCACTCTTTTTTATAAACTTCCATTCTAACGATTACGACCTTATACCAACGATCAAAGGAGATGACGGGTATTATGAGTTGAGCCGCAGCTTACTTGAAGGACGTGGTTTCACCGGTGATATTGAGCCGCCATTTTC
>MFAC01000005.1 GCA_001774455.1 Candidatus Campbellbacteria bacterium RIFCSPLOWO2_02_35_12 | reverse complement strand
ATTTGATAGTAATCTTTTGACATAAACTTGGAATTATAAATTACTCTTATTTATAATCTTGAATAAGATATATAAAGAGTAACAAATTTAAAAATAAAAATCAAGCATTATTACAGTTAACCTTATGAGGTGACATTCTGATAAGATTGAGGTAACAAAGGTTAATTATCAGAATTTATAAGGGCTAATCCCAAAAACACATTATGGCGAACAAAAATCAAGCACCTGCATATCCCGGTCACCTGTCCAAGGACTGTCCTTGGAAACCCCGTCCAAGGACTGTCCTTGGACGGGTTCTTGGATGGGTTTTCTTGTTGGAAAAGGTATCGTCTTATTATTTCATTCCAAAATCTTCTCCGAGACTTGAGACGGAGCGGTTGAAAGAGCTCACGAAGTTTATTTATCAAGAATATTATTTGAATCCGAGAAGAACTTGGAAATCCTTGGAGGAATATTTACAGTTTTACAATTATGAAAGAATACATTTGGGAAAATATTTGAACGGTATGATTTCAGTGGAAAAATGGCAGAAATACTTATCAACGGTGTCACCATTGAAGGTTAACTAAACAGCATCCCTCCCTATCTCGATATTGACCACTGCTCAACGCTATTGGGAGTTTTTGATTTAATAACTGTGATTTTATTTTATATGCGCAAGTATTAAAAATTAATCGTTTATAATTGTTAAACATCGGATGTTTAATATCGCGATATTTAATATCACGAAAATCATACGATATATCGTATAAAATTATGAAATGAAGAAAGAATAAAAAAATCGGACGATAAATTGTCCGATTTATTTTATATGCGTAATTTATCACGAATTAAATTTTATTTGTCATTTGAATTTGAGCCATCTTTTTTATCTTCGTTTTTCTTTTCTTTGAACTCCGCTTCGCGGACATTTTCTTTTTTATTTTCCGTCTGCGTCTGTTCCCCTCCTTGAGGCTGTTGCGGCTCGGCTTTTGTCATCGCTTCTCCTATTTTTTGCATTTCTTTTGATAATTCTTCGGTCGCGGTTTTAATGGCTTGTGTGTCAGCGCCATCTTTTACTTTTTTAAGTTCATCCATTTTATTCTGAACTCCGTTTTTTATATCTTCGCTAATTTTTCCTTCGGCGTCTTTAAGAGCTTTTTCCGCGGTATAGATAACCTGTTCCGCAAAATTACGCGCTTCTATTGTTTCTTTTTTCTTTATATCCTCGCTTTCATGTATTTGCGCGTCTTTTTTCATTTTTTCAATATCCGCATCCGTCAATCCCGAACTTGCTTCAATCCTGATAGACTGTTCTTTGCCACTTGATTTATCTTTTGCTTTAACATTCAAAATCCCGTTTGCGTCTACATCAAAAGACACTTCTATTTGCGGAATGCCTCTTGGAGACGGCGGAACACCATCCAAGATAAATCTTCCAAGACTTTTATTATCTGTCGCCATTGGTCGTTCGCCCTGCACAATATGTATTTCAACCGATGTCTGATTATCTGCCGCGGTTGAAAAAGTCTGCGATTTTGATGTGGGAATGGTAGAATTTTTTTCAATCAATTTTGTTGCGACAGAGCCAAGTGTTTCAATACCGAGCGAAAGTGGAATAACATCAAGCAAAAGAACATCTTTTACATCACCCTGCATAATTCCCGCCTGAATAGCGGCGCCGAGCGCGACAACTTCGTCAGGATTAATTGATTTATTCGGTTCTTTCCCGAATAAATCTTTCACGGCTTTTGAAATGGCGGGCATTCGCGTCTGTCCACCGACAAGAATTATTTCATTGATATCGCTTATGCTAAACGGGGACGCTTTCATAGCGCGGTTTGTAATCTCTATTGAACGGTCAATAAATTCTTTTGCGAGTTCTTCAAGGGTCGCTCTTGTCATTTTAAGCAATAAATGTTTCGGGCCCGATGAATCCGATGTTATAAAAGGAATATTTATTTCTGTCTCTGTCGTTGATGAAAGTTCGTGCTTTGCTTTTTCCGCCGCCTCATCAAGCCGTTGAAGAGCGAGCGAGTCTATTGTTATATCTATACCATTTTCTTTCTTGAATTCGTTCGCAATCCATTTAATTATTTTTTGGTCAATATCTCTACCCCCCATATGAGAATCTCCGTCTGTTGATTTTACTTCTATGACATCGTCTCCAATCTCAAGAATAGATATGTCAAAAGTGCCTCCGCCAAAATCAAAGACAACCACTTTTTCGTCTTTCTTCTTATTAAAACCGTATGCGAGAGCCGCCGCCGTCGGTTCATTGATAATCCTTTTTACATCAAGACCTGCTATTTTACCAGCATCTTTTGTCGCTTTCCTTTGTGAATCATTAAAATATGCTGGCACAGTAATGACAGCTTCATTTATTTTATAGCCAAGCCTATCTTCCGCGTCATTTTTAAGTTTCTGCAAAATCATAGCGGAAACTTCTTCAGGTCTGTATTCTTTATCTCCAAGTTTTACGAGCACGCCTCCATCAGATGATTTTGAGATATCAAATGGCGCCGTTTTTTCATCTTTTTGGATTTCAGCGTCTTCAAACCTGTGTCCCACATATCGTTTGATACCAAAAATGGTATTTTTTGGATTTGTTACGGCTTGTCTTTTCGCAATCAATCCGACTAATCTCTCTTTTGTTTTTGAGATGGCAACTATGGACGGAGTGGTTCTCACACCTTCCGCGTTTTCTATGATAGTCGGCTCTCCTCCTTCAATAACCGCCATTGCCGAGTTTGTCGTACCTAAATCTATACCTAAAATTTTTGACATAATTTCTATTATAAATTATTTATTAATTTTCTTGTTTATTTTTTTCATATTGACCCACTTTTACTTTTGCCGCGCGAATTACTTTATCATTGAATACGTATCCCTTTCCTATAACATCAACAACTTTATTGGCATCATCTTTTTCAATTACGGCTATGGTCTCCAGAGAATCATGACGAGTCGGGTCAAATTCTTCTCCGAGAGGGTTGAATTGTTTAAGTCCGTGATTTTCCAAAATTCCGAGTAATTGCGAATATATACGCTCTATGCCAATCCTCCAATTTTCATCAACGCTCTCCCAAACTTTTTTATCCGCAAAAGCCATATCAAAATTATCAATCGTGGTAAGCAAATCCAATATTAAGTCTTCTTTTGCAAATAATAAAAGAAGAGCGCGCGATTGTTCTTCTTTCTTTTTATTATTTATAAAATCGGCTTTTGTCCTCTGCCAGCCATCAAGATATTCTTGTTTCTCTTCCACGCATTTTTTAAGTTTTTCTCTAAGTTTTTTTATAATGTCTGCGGAAATTATATCCTCCGCATCTTCATTATTTTCAAAAGCTATATCATCATAGCTTATTTTTTCTTCTTTGTCAATATTTTTTTTATTTGTTTTTTGTTTTTTTTCCATAAATTAGACTATTTTCAAAAAATAAAAGGTAATACGAATTTATTTTTTATCTCTTGCTCCACTGAGAAGCTTTCCTCGCTTTTTTAAGTCCCGGTTTTTTCCTTTCCACTTTTCTTGCGTCACGTTTAAGATACCCTTCTTTTTTTAAGATTCCTCTAAGTTTTCCGTCATAAATAATAAGAGCTCTCGCTATACCAAGAACAATAGCGTCTGATTGCGCTGATACTCCTCCGCCGCTGGTATGAATCGTGATTTTAAACTTTTGCGGAATATTTACCAATTCAAACACTTTTTCTATATTTTTACACAATTCATTTATTTTAAAATAATCGTCAATATCTCTGCCGTTTATCTCAAATGAATATTTATTGGCAAGAAAAATCCTTACTCTCGCAACGGCTGTTTTTCTTCTCCCGACAGCTTCAATATATTGTCCTGTTTTAAGAGCTGTCGTTTTATTCTTTTTTATTTTTTCTAATATTATTTCTTGCATAATATACTTTAAATTATTCTTCTATAATAAGCCGTTTCATCATTTTAGGTCTTAATTTATTGCTTGGAAGCATTCCGTATACAGCCTTTTTTATGACTTCACTATTGCCTTTTCTTAATATAAGTTTCCTCATTTTTTCTTTCCGTAAGCCACCAGGGTATCCCGTATAACGAGTATAAATTTTGCCTGATTTTTTTGCGTCTGTTATTTTAAGTTTTGACGCATTTTTAATAACAACTTCTATGTCAGGAATCTTGTTTTTCGCGTATGACACGCTGTTTTTGCCCATAAGCAAGGACGCCGCTTTTACCGCAATTCTCCCCAATATTTCTCCTTCCACGTTTATTTCTATTTTTTTCATTATACAAATTCTATTATTACCTCTCCTCCAGCGTCTCCTGTCCTTGTTTTGATTTTTGTAATTCTTGTATATCCTCCTTTTCTCTCTTTATATTTCGGAGCAAGCGTGTCAAATAATTTTACGGTCGCTGGTTTGTCTCCACCAAGACGGCTTGATACAATGCGACGCGACGCAAGAGTTCCCGTTTTACTTTTTGAAATAAGTTTTTCAACAAATGAACGAAGTGTTTTTGCTTTTGCCTCCGTTGTTTTTATTTTGCCGTGTAAAATAAAAGAACGCGAAATAGACCTCAAGAGCGCCGTTCTTTGTTTTTTTACACGACCGAATTTTTTATTTTTATTATGATGTCTCATATTTAAAATTTAAAATAAAAATGTAAATCAATAATACAAAACTTATTGTCTTGTATTTTTTATTTAAGCGTTATTCCATAATTTCCAAGCGTCCTCTTTATTTCCTGCAATCCTTTTTTCCCAAGTCCTTCTATTTTTAAAATATCTTCCTCTTTTTTCCTCACAAGTCCTCCTACTGTTCTTATGTTTGCTTTAGTAAGAGCGTTTGTGTTTCGCACCGAAAGGTTAAATGATTCAATTCTTGTTTTTAAAAATTCAGTATCTAATTTTTCTTCGTCTTTTGCTTTTGTTTTCTCGGAAATTTTTCTTTCTTTATCTTTTTCTTTATATTCAGATTTTTTTTCTTCTTCTTTGAAGCCCACTACCGCTTTTAGCTGATTTATCATTATCTCTATTGATTTTTCAAGCGCTTTATGAGCTGTTATTGTTCCGTCTGTTTCAATAACGATTCTTAATCTATTAAAATCGGTTCTGTTTCCAACTCGCATATTTTCAACTTCATAGTTTACCCTTCTTATCGGAGTAAATATGGCATCTAATGAAATTACTCCGATATCAACTTTGTCTTTTTGCAATACATCTTTTGATACATATCCGAGACCTCTTTCAACGGTGATTTCCATTGATAAATTTGTTTTCTTATCGGTTATCTCCGCTATTTGCTGGTTGGGATTTAAAATTTCCAATTGAGACGGCGTTTTCATATCACCGGCTTTTACTATATTCGGACCTTTTACATTAAGAGAAATAATTTGCGGTTCATCTGTTATCATTTGTATTCTTACTTTTTTTAAGTTAAGAAGCATTGTTACGACATCTTCTTTGACACCGTCTAAAACAGAAAATTCATGAGAAACTCCTTCAATCTTAACGGATGTTATAGCCGCGCCGGGCAAAGACGATAAAATAATTCTTCTTAAAGAATTACCTAAAGTGTGTCCGTAACCGGGATATAAACCGTCTATTTCGTATGTGCCCTTGAATTCTTCTTCTGAAACTATTCTCGGCTTTGACGGAAGTGATACATTGTATTCTGACATATTATTATTTAAATTAAATAAATCGTATAAAAATTAATAAAAGTGTTTTTATTATTGTTTTGCGTTTTATATTTTTATTATTTGCTGTAAAATTCCAATACGGAACTTATATCAAATAAAAGTTCTGCCGCGTCTTGCGACGGTTTGTCTTTTATTTCTCCTTCAAGAATTTTCTCGTTAAAAGAAATCCATAACGGTATTTTATAATCTTTTAACTTTTCTTTAATATCCACAAACAGAAAACTGTTTTTACTACCTTCTCTTACTTTTATTTTCATACCTTTTAATACTTTGTATGACGGTATTGTCACTTTTTTTCCGTTTATGGTTATATGTCCATGCGAGACAATTTGACGCGCCATCCGCCTTGATTTCGCGAGACCCAATCTATACACGACATTATCAAGCCGCGATTCAAGATTTTCAATAAGCCGCGCCGATGGCTTTAAATCTTTTCGCAAGGCGGCTTCTTTCACATAATTATATAATTGTTTTTCCACAATGCCGTATGTATATCTGACTTTTTGTTTTTCTATAAGCTGACGACCGAAATCAGACATCTGTTTCGGATGTTTTAAAGAAATTTTTCTTTTTTTTCTTTTTTCTTCGGAAAACACGAATTTTTGCGTCTGACATTTGTCAAACACTGGGCTACCGAGTCTTCTTGAAATTTTATATTTTGGACCTATTCGCATATTATTTAAGTTAATTTATCATATTTAAACTGAATAAAAAATTTGTTAGCTTATTTGTATTTTACTTTTACTTTATTAAACACGGCGCGCTTTCTTCGGCCGCGGACCATTGTGCGGAATCGGGGTTGCGTCTTTTATTGAAGAAACCTGAATTCCTTTGGAAATAAAACCACGGAGAGCCGACTCTCTTCCTCCTCCCACGCCTTTTATCACCACGCTCACTTCTTTTAGACCAATCATTAAAGCTTTTTCTCCAAGAAGCTCTCCGACTTTAGCGGCGGCAAAAGGCGTGCCTTTTTTAGCGCCCTTAAAACCCAAAGAACCGCTTGATGACCACATTACGGAGCCGCCTTTCTTGTCCGAGAGCATAACTTTTGTATTATTATATGTTGCTTGAATATTAAGAATGCCTGAATCTATTTTTTTCTTCGGCGCGCGGGAAAGAGAACGAGATTTTAAACCACTATCAACTTCGCCTCCTGTTTTTTTTATTACTCTTTTTTTACCCATTTTTATATAAATCTAAAATATTTAATTTCTTATTTTATATCTGTAAATAATAAAACTATTTTTTATCCACTTTCTTTCTACCCGACCCCATAGTCTTCTTTGCGCCCTTGAGAGTCCTTGCATTTGTCTTTGTCCTCTGTCCTCTCGCAGGTAGTCGTTTCGTATGTCTTGACCCCCTGTATGATTTAATATCTTTTAATCTTTTTATGTTAAACGCAATCTCTCTTCTTAAGTCGCCTTCAATTTTTCTCTCTTCAACAAGTTTCCTTATAAGATTTTCTTCTTCCGATGATAATTCTGAAGGTCTCTTTCCTCTATTCACTTTCGCGCTGTCTAACAATACTCTCGCGCTTGAAATACCAATGCCGTATACGGCAGTTAATCCATATTCTATTCGCTTATTGTCCGGTATTGTTATTCCTGATATACGCATACTTAAAATTAAAATATAAATCAATAACTGAACCGCATTGAAAACTTAAAACAATAATATAACATCTTGAATTACGAAACGCAAAAATTTATGGTCTGGTTGAGCAAAAACATTTAGAAGACAAAAAGATTTTGCGACCCGAGGACCTAAATTTTTGCGTTTCGTAATTCACAGATAACAGATATGTTTGCTTTTTTGCCGCCACTTTTTTGCGTTTAATATTAACACTATCCCTGCCTCTGTTTATGCCGCGGATTACTGCAAATCACGCAGACTCTGCCTTTTCGTCTTACTGTCTTGCATTTCGCGCATATTTTTTTTACTGACGCTTTTACTTTCATAATTTCTCTTTTATTTAAAGCCGTTTTATTATTCTTCCTTTTCCGCCATAACTGTCAAGAATAACTCTTACTTTATCCCCAACAAGAACTTTAATCCTAAATTTTCGCATCTTTCCTGAAAGATAAGTTATGATTTGCTTATTATTTTCAAGAGTTACTCGAAACAATGCATTTGGTAATGCCTCATCCACCACACCGCTCGCTTCTTCTAATTTTTCTTGTTTATTTTCCATTTAACATCCTTTTTACAGAATTTTTATATAGTATCAAAATTATACGTATAAAGTCAAGTTTTCGCATGCAAATTTGATGCATGGTTCAATTTACCTCTCTTCAAACAACATCAAACTTCCTAATATCTGTGAATTACGAAACGCAAAAATTTATGGTCTGGTTGAGCAAAAACATTTAGAAGACAAAGAGATTTTGCGACCCGAGGACCTAAATTTTTGCGTTTCGTAATTCAAAATAATATTAAACAAAAACTCGCTGTTTGGAAAAAATTAAAAAATTTGACAAAGTTGTATTTTTTAGTATACTTTTAGATAGATTATTTTTTATTTTATTTTTTATTTTTTTTAAGAAAGGAAGTGTTTAATGGCAATAGATACTGATTTATTAAGAAAAAAAATAAGAAAGGTGGAAAAAGAATTTGGAGGCGACTTATCAATAGATAAGGCAAGAACCCTTATAAAAAAGATTCAAAAAAAATATAAGGGTTTACAAAAAAAAAGATTTAAATCTCTTGTTGAAAAAACCGCCAAGAGTCTTCAATTAGCAGAATATAGTTATTGCCGTGTAGCATTTTGCTATTTCGGCAGTCACAAAAAAAAGAAAAAAGGGGAAAGAGAGAAACATCAACGACAGATGTTTTTCAATTTTTATAATCATTAAACTATTTGTAAGTATAATATATGAGGCAGAAATCGCAATCATGATTTCTGCCTTATTTTTTTATTAAAACAAATCTATATGGTTTCTCTGCGCACATTCCGGCATAATCAACACCGATTCTCGGAGTTCTTTTAATTTCGCTGTTTTTTATTTTCACTCCTCTGTCTTCTATCCAAAGTCCGATTTTTTGAGTTGCTTTTTTTTTATTAAAATTTTTGTTTATTTTCAAAAATTTCGTAAGTTTTCCGGGACCATCAATTTTTTCTCCCTTACACTCAATGCCCCGTATCAAAATTGCCGCAGGATAATTTTTCTTACTTGTTACGATATTTAACATATTATACATTCCATACACAAGATAAACATACCAATATCCGGCGTCTCCAAACATTATTTCATTTCTATCTGTCTTTCCTTTGTGTGCGTGAGACGCCCCATCTTCAAATCCGTCATACACTTCTACTTCCGTTATCATTGCGCTAATTTCTTCTTTTTTATTTTTTTTAACAATAAATTTCCCAAGCAATTCTTCCGCGACCTTAAGTGTCTGCCTATTAAAAAATAATTTATTTAATATCGTTCGCATAATTAAATATTGTATAAAAATTAAATATCAATTTTTACTTTGCCAGCAACAATATCCCAAGTTATCCCAAGCAATATCCCAAGCAAGGTTTAGACCACCAAAGTAACTTATACACCTTTAATAAGGCGCGCGCAACCAACTAATTCTTATGAGAAATCTGTCGTTTTTGATACAATAATGATTATCTATTTAAACGAAGGGCGTTTAGCTCAGTGGCAGAGCGTCACATTGACATTGTGAAGGCCGCAGGTTCAATCCCCGCAACGCCCACTATGAATATACTTAGCATAGAAACAAGTTGTGATGAAACGGCAATTAGTATTATTGAAACGAACGATGTTTCCACCGCCGCGCCAAAAGGCGCGGCGGTGGAATTCAAAATTTTAGGAAACGCGCTTCTTTCGCAGATTAAAATCCATAAAAAATATGGTGGTGTATTCCCTACTCTTGCAAAACGAGAACATTCAAAAAATTTAATTCCTATTTTGAAAAAAGTTCTTGAGGAGTCCAATTTTTTGAAACTATCTAAGTCTACCATTTCGACTTTCAACATCCAAATTCTAAATTCTATTTTAGAAAGGGAACCGGAACTTTTGGAGCAATTTCTAAAATTTATACCGACAATTAAGCCCCCGAAGATTGACGCTGTCGCGGTAACCGTTGGTCCTGGACTGGAGCCTGCGCTTTGGGTCGGCATAAATTTCGCAAAAACGCTCGCTCTAATTTGGAAAAAACCGATTGTTCCGATTAATCATATGGAAGGGCACATCGTTTCCGCTCTTTTGAAAAAGAGCGGAAACAAATTTTCAATTTTTAATTTTCAATTTCCAAAGTTTCCAATGATTGCTCTGTTAATATCAGGCGGGCATACTCAATTAGTATTGTCAAAAGAATGGCTAAAATATGAAATCATAGGCGAAACACTTGATGACGCTGTTGGTGAAGCGTTTGACAAAGTTGCGCGAATGCTCGGTCTTTCATACCCAGGCGGACCTGAAATATCAAAACTCGCCCAAAAAGCCCGCGAATATACTTTAATTAGTAAAGAAGTTGCCGATAAGTTGTATAGACTTCCTCGTCCTATGCTCAAGTCGGAAACTTGTGATTTTTCTTTTTCTGGACTTAAAACGGCTGTTCTTTATATGCTCAAGAAAATTCCAAATATTACAGATGAGAAGAAGAAAAAAATCGCTCTTGAATTTGAAGACGCGGTTACCGAAGTCTTAATTTCAAAAACAAAAAAAGTTCTTAAAAGATATGGCGTAAAAACACTTATCATAGGCGGAGGGGTTGCCGCAAACGAGCACATCAAAACTTCATTTGAAAATATGATTAGAAACGAATACCTTAAAATTCGGCTTCATATTCCGACAAAAGAACTCTCAACGGATAATGCGATAATGATAGCAATTGCCGGATATTTCAGATTCTCGCAAAATTCTGAAAAATATAAAAAACAAAATTTTGACAAGATAAGAGCTGACGGAAACCTTTCTTTATAATTTAGTTATTTGATAGTAAAGCCAATACTTAGGAACCGAGTTCCTAAGTATTGGTCGGTAACTTTTTTTATGCCTTAAATAAAAGGTTTCTCTATCCAAAAATCTCTCTGTCCAAGGACAGTCCTTGGATGATTTGTTCTGTCCAAGGACAGTCCTTGGATGATTTGTTCTGTCCAAGGACAGTCCTTGGATGATTTGTTCTGTCCAAGGACAGTCCTTGGATGATTTGTTCTTGGATGATTTTACTTATATTTCGTATACAAAATTACAAAAAAATAGATGTGAGGGGTTATCCACAAATTTTTATAGACAATCTATCAAATTTAAAATATTATAATATAATAAAAAGTTAAAAGTCACAAAGCTAATGAAGTTATAAACTAACATAATTATGCGAAAAAATATCACAAAATTTCTTTTGCTCGTAATAGCGTTCACATTCGCTCTCTCCATCAATTATATATTCGCCGCATGGACAGGACCAATACAGGCGCCCCCGGGAGGAAACACTCCAACACCAGTGCATATAGGAACTACAAATCAAGTTAAAGACGGAGGACTGGGACTAAACGCATTATCCGTGTTTGGAAACGGATATTTTCAGGATAATGTCGGAATAGGGATAGTGAGCCCGCAGGCGAAATTAGATGTGGCAGGGAAAATAAAAGTTGGAGATGATTCCGTATCTCCAACCGCAGGCACAATCCGCTGGACCGGAAGCGACCTTGAAGTATATGACGGAAGCGTCTGGAAATCGCTTACAAGCGGAGACACGACAATAATAACTTCAGATGTTACAGATTGTAATAATTTTGGCGGAAACTGGGTGGACTCGCAAGGAGTGTGTTATTTTCCGGCGGCTGGAGAATGTCCATCTGGCTGGACACAAAAAGAAAGTTATAGTTCTACGCAAGGCAATACATGTGCGGGTAAAAGTTGTTTAGGTACCTATGGGAACGACATTTACGGTACCTCTTGTTCCACAGGTTCTCATTTTAGAACAAATAAAGACAAGGAAGATTGCGCATATATGAGCATTAATGAATTTGAAGCTCAATATGGAAATTGCTCTCCGAAGTTTATTGAGTGCTTAGCCACCCAAACCGAAGTCGGCTGTGTGAAAACGAAGCCGTCGGGAGTAGTCGCGGCGGTTACTATCAATATTGACGCATCAATAACAATGGGACAAATCAGGTCTTTTCAAGCGGTAAACGGCGGGCCAGCAACTCCCTTTAGTGGCATTATGTTCCCGAAAGAGTATCTTGATATGGGTATAGATTTAGTGAGAAACCACGGCGCCCTTGGGCCAACTGATATTGATGTTATTTTTCCCAATTTCAATGCCGACCCTAATGACCCCGGTAATTACAATTTTAAAGGCGCGGATAGATATATTAAAACAATGAAAGACATAGGAGCGGATATATTTTTTAGACTGGGCTATGGTTGGCGTCCCAAAGTTAAATATATACCACTGAAAGAACATGATAAATGGGCGGAGATAGCAAAACATATTGTGATGCACTATAACGGCGGCTGGGCAAATGGATTTAACTATGATATCAAATACTGGGAAGTGTGGAATGAACCAAACAATGATATTGATACATTTTGGAGTGGGACAGACACTGAATTTTATAAACTTTACGAAACTACCGCCAAGAAAATCAAACAATACGACCCTTCATTAAAGATAGGTGGACCTGCTCTTGCTATTGACATCAATAGAGGGACAGGCGGTACTTTTGCAAAAGGTTTTATGGATCATGCAAAATTAACTAACTCTCCACTAGACTTTTTCTCTTTTCATGTGTATCCATATAATCCTGTTCAGCCATCAGAGACGGCTAAAAATGTAAGAAGTTTTTTGAATACAGCCGGTTTCCCAAATTCTGTAGAACTTGTAATGTCAGAATGGAATTTGGATGGATTGTATACGGCCCCGGTCGGTTTGAAACCCCGCAAAGGTATTACGAGAGATCTGACATATTCAGCATTTATGGCATCAAGCTACATACTTATGCAGGATAGTGAAATAAATAAAGCCATATTTTTTAGCGGTGATGAGCATGGGTTTTTAGGTATTTTTGAGCAATCTACATATGCCTGGAAAAAACCCGCTTATGTATTCAAATCCTTTAAGGATATTAAAAACAATACTCCTATTCGTATTAAATCTTCAAGCACTGATACCGAATACGCGGTTCTTGCTGGCATGTCATCTGACAATAAACAAATCTCAATACTAATAAGTAATTTCCAATCTCCAAAAGAAGGATTTAATCTTAATATCAATAATATTCCATTGAGCAATCGACCTGTAAAGTATGAGAGATATGTTTTAGACGAAAACAGGAATTTTGGACTTATAGAATCAGGCAGTTATAATATAAAAGGTTCTTTCGTTACCTCTGAAGACATGGTTTCTCAGTCTGTCCAATTGATAAAACTGTTTTTTTAGTTTTTGGAAAAAGGGGTCAGAGTGATTTTTTTGAAAAATAGTAAATCCTTGCCAAGAGTAAAACACCGAGGTTCAACCTCGGTGTTTTGATGTTTTATCAAAAGTTGAATTTTTTTTCTTGAATATTATAAAGCAAATATATTTTATTCATTTTTAGTCAGCTATTGCGCTATTCAGTAATATATGCTAATATATAAACTGCAAGTAAGGTTAAAACTAATATATAGTATAAAAATGGATACAAAAATAAAAAAAGGTGAATATTTGGATACTTTATTGCGATCTCCCAAGACCATTTTTTCTACCAAAGATGTGGCTTTATTGTGGGGCGGAAAAAACGAGGCAGCTGCTCGAGTCAGGTTAAGTTACTATGTCAGGAAAGGGAAATTGATTCGTGTTCATCGTAGCTTATACGCCAAAGATAAGAACTATGAAAAATTTGAATTAGCCACTAGAATTTACACCCCTTCATACATTAGTTTTGAAACTGTCTTAACTCGAGCAGGAATTAATTTTCAGTATTACAGCAACATCTTTGTCGCGTCATATGTCAACAGAGAGATAGAAATAGATGACCAAAAGTTTACCTTTGCGAGGATGAAAAGTTATGTCTTGTCAAATACTGACGGCATTGACCATAAACAAGGATTTGCTATTGCTACAAAAGAACGCGCCTTTTTAGACAGAATCTATGTGAGTAAAGATTATCATTTTGATAATTTGGATTCATTGGATTGGGACGCGGTCTTTCAAATTTTGCCTATTTATAACAACAAGAGAATGATAAAAAAAGTTAACGAATACTTTAAGCATAATAAGACCAACCAATGAATCGTATGACATTAAATTACTTTATACATAAAAATATACAACTTCAGATTCTTAAAGAGATTTATACTGATACGACAATTGCCCCACTTCTCGGTTTTAAGGGCGGAACCGCGGCTCTTATGTTTTATGATTTAAACCGATTTTCAGTTGACCTTGATTTTGATATCCTCACTTCTGGCGGAGCCGAAGCGTTAGATGAGGATAAGGAAAAAGAGGTATTTGAGAAAATATTAAAGATAGCTAAAGGTTACGGAGAAATAAAAGAGTCGCGAATCAAGCGTTATAACTTGCTTATTATTTTCTCATATAATACTAAGGCTCAAAATATAAAGATTGAAGTAAACCGTAGAGTATTCGGCTCCCGCTATGAAATAAAAAACTTACTCGGTATTTCCATGTTGGTAATGGTCCGCGAAGATATGTTTGCTAATAAGCTTATGGCAATGTATGAACGGGTCGGCAAAACAAGCCGGGATGTTTTTGATGTGTATTTTTTCGCAAAAAGCAATTGGCCGATTAATAAAGAAATTGTGGAAAAAAGAGCGGGTATTTCGTATAAGGAAGCTGTAGAGAAATGCATAGAGTTGTTAGAAAAAATGAACAATCGAAATGTTTTGGATGGACTAGG
>MFAC01000004.1:7746-7888 GCA_001774455.1 Candidatus Campbellbacteria bacterium RIFCSPLOWO2_02_35_12 | reverse complement strand
TATGAAATAAAATTTGACAAATTTCAAAATACCGCCGCGCTCGGGCAGTCAATAGTGGTATATGACGGAGAAGAATGTTTGGGAGGCGGAGTTATAATATAGTACTTGGATATTTAATATCCGAGTAAAAAACAATCCACTC
>MFAC01000004.1:0-7740 GCA_001774455.1 Candidatus Campbellbacteria bacterium RIFCSPLOWO2_02_35_12 | reverse complement strand
AAAAAAATACAAGATGTTTATACGCAAAAATATGCTAAAAGATATTAAAGATTTATATAGAAAGAATTGCTTTATTTTTTCTCTAATAAAGCAAGTAAAAACATAAAATTAAAAATAAATTCTTTTTTCATTTTTTAAATTTGAGCGGGTGTGTTATTATACTATGAATTACGAAATGCAAAAATTTAGGTCTTCGGGTCGCAAAACCCCTTTATCTTCTAAATGTTTTTGCTCAACCAGACCGTAAATTTTTGCATTTCGTAATTCAAGATATTATAAATAATTATGAAAAATAATACCGATAAATTCAGAGAAGACAGTCTCGCCAAACTTGAAATATTAAAAAAAGCCGGAGTAAATCCATATCCGTCCAAAAGCAAGCGCAACAAAAAAATTGCTGTTTTTTTAGACAATTTTAATAAAGAAGAAAATGCTATTCTCGCCGGGAGAATTCGCTCTATTCGCTCCCATGGTAAAATTGGTTTTGCCGACATTGAGGATGAGAGCGGAAAAATTCAGATATTTTTTCAAAGTGAAAATTTAGATAATTTTGAATTGCTTTTAGAGACGCTCATTATCGGAGATATTATAGAAATAAAGGGGAAGCCGTATCTTACAAAAGCAGGACAACAAAGCATACAAGCTGAAAATATAAAAATTCTTTCAAAGAGCATAGCTTCGTGGCCCGTTGAACATTTTGGTATTAAAGATAAAGAAGAACGATTTAGAAAAAGATATTTGGATATATCGCTTAATTCGGAAGTCAAAAAATATTTTATACAAAAGACAAAAATTATAAAAGCCATAAGAGACTATCTGGAAAAAGCCGATTTTACGGAAGTAAGCACACCCGTGCTTCAGACCATTGCCGGTGGCACGATGGCGAAACCCTTTAAGACGCATCTTGATGCATTTGATATGGATTTATATCTTCGTATAGCGCCGGAACTTTATCTCAAGCGACTTTTAATAGGCGGTTTTGAAAGGATATATGAAATAGGTCCGATATTTAGAAATGAAGGCATTGACCGTGAGCATAATCCGGAATTTACTATGATGGAACTTTATCATACATATCAGGATTGGGAATGGCTTATCAATTTTACGGAAAATATGTTAAAGAATGTATTTGAAATCGCGGAAAAACCGCTACTGAAAGATAATAAATGGAGAAATATAGAATTCAGCAAACTAATTAAAGAAAAGACGGGACTTGATTATGAGCAAGATTTAAAAGAGGATTTTGAAAAATTTGCGGAGAAAAGTAATATAAATATCGCGGAGTATTTTTCAAAAGGTAAGATTGCCGATGAAATATTTAAAAAATTAATACGCATTGATATTAAAGAACCGACATTCGTAACAAAAATTCCAATTGATATTTCTCCTCTTTCAAAACAATTAGAAGATGAGTCCAAAAAGACAGCGCGATTTCTTTTAATTATAAATGGTATGGAACTGGTAAATGGATTTTCAGAATTAAACGACCCAATAGAGCAGGCGAAGCGTTTTGAGTCGCAGATGGAAATGAGAAAGAAAGGAGATAAAGAAATACAAGAATATGACAAGGATTTTATTGAGGCGCTTGAATATGGTATGCCGCCGACTGCCGGTTTAGGGCTTGGTATTGACCGACTTGTTATGCTCCTTACGGGAGCGTCTAATCTTCGCGAAATCATAGAATTTCCGCTAATGAAAAGAAAATAAAGGTGATTCTTCGGGGTAAAGCCCGATATATTTCGGAACTTATTTTGCTCGTGTTTCGCGTGGTAGAGTCGCGCGGCATCACATCTATATTTACTTGGAGACAGGGAACTTTGCACAAAATTGTGTCTAATATAGTAAAATTAAAAGACTATGAAAGACAAAAACAATAAAACAATAAAGACACTTAGAAAAAAAATATAAAAAGTTTAAAAGAAAATCTTGATTCATTATCAATGGACGGAAAATCCAAGGACAGTCCTTGGATGAGTGGACGGAAAATCCAAGGACAGTCCTTGGATGAGACTTGGATGAGAGTCAAGGTTCATTATCATGTGATTAAGGGCGTTGCGGATTAGAAACAGAATTTTATAATTTATGGCAAATGTCACCACCTATAAATCAAATTTATTTGGCGCGACATTGAGTTATAAAATAGTATATTCACCGTGAACTCACTTTGTAATTCAAGGCAGGTAAATTTTTAACGTGTAATTCTTTAAAAGACATCCGATAAAACGGATGTTTTTTCTGTGGATAAGTATTTTGTCATTGTGGTATGAAGTGTTATATACTATCAAAACAGTGGTATAAAGTGGAATTAAGACAGATAACAAACACCACTGATTTTATGTTAATCGGAGAATACACGCATACAATAGATCCAAAAAAGCGATTATCTCTTCCTTCAAAATTTCGCAAAGAGCTTGGGAGAAAGGTTGTCGTTACAAAAGGATTGGATAATTGTTTATTTGTGTATTCGGCGCGCGAGTGGAATAAAATATCCGAGAAACTCGCAGGCCTTCCGATAGGGCAGTCCGATACAAGGGGTTTTAACAGATTTATTCTCTCAGGCGCGGTGGATGCTGTAATAGATTCACTCGGACGAATACTGATACCAGATTTTTTAAGAGACTTCGCTTTTCTTAAAGACAAAGTGGTGCTCGCGGGAGTGCAGAGCAGAGTTGAGATTTGGAATGAAAAGAAATGGAGTGAATATAAAAAGAGAATTGAAAAGCAAGCAGACAATATGGCAGAGAAATTGGGAGAAATAGGAATCTTGTAATATGCACATACCAGTTCTTTTAAATGAAGTTATAAATTTTCTCAATCTTAAAGAGGGAGATACTGTAATTGACGCGACAATAAATAAAGCGGGACATTCAAAAGAGATTTGCAAACAGATAGGAGAGATGGGAACACTGATAGGGATTGACCTTGACCAAAAATCTTTAGATGAAGCGGGTAGAGAATTGGAACATTCAAAATGCGAAGTTATTTTACAGAAAAATAATTTTAGAAATTTGGACAAAGTTTTAGAAAAAGTCGGCATTAAGAAAGTGAATGCAATATTGTTTGACCTCGGTTTCAGCTCAAATCAAATGAATAAATCTGGCAGAGGATTCAGTTTTCAAAAAGACGAACCTCTTCTTATGACATTTAAAGAAAATCCCACGGAAGAAGATTTGACAGCGAGAGAGATAGTAAATAATTGGGAAGAAAATAGTATCGCAGACATTTTATACGGATATGGCGAAGAGAAATTTTCAAGACAAATTGCAAGAAAGATAGTTGAAATAAGAAAAGAAAAGCAAATAGAAACAACTATGGATTTGGTAAAAATAATAGAAAAAACGATTCCAAACTGGTATAAGCATAAGAAAATACATTTCGCGACAAAGACATTTCAGGCATTGAGGATTACTGTCAATGATGAAATAGACGCTTTGAAAGAAGGTTTGAACAAAGCTTTAAATATTTTGAGAAAAGAAGGAAGGGTTGCCGTAATATCATTTCACAGCATTGAAGATAGGATTGTAAAACAATTTTTTAGAAATAAGAAAGAAGAAGGTGTAGGAGCGATTATTACAAAAAAACCGATTATTTCAAACAGAGATGAAATTTTAAAAAATCCTCGTTCAAGAAGCGCGAAATTACGAATATTTCAAAAGGTTCTTTGAATTACGAAACTATGTCCGCGATGAGTTTCGTAATTTATGGAAAGGTAAATATAAAAATATGAAAACAAAAACAAGACAAATAAATATTTTTGAAAAAAGAGCATTTGTTGCGCTCATCTGCATTATTTTAGCGCTTTTAGCTTTTTACGGATATTTTATAAGCAAATCTATCATTAATGTCATTGTCAGAGAAGAAATTAGCAATGACATCGCTTTTGTCAGTTCTATTATAAGCGGTCTTGAGACCGAATACATATCTCATAAAAATGTTATCAATATGGAGTTTGCGAAATCAAACGGCTTTGTGAGTTTGGCAAATAAAGAATTTGTTACAAGAAAGTCATTAGCTACCACATTAGACGCGGCGGAATAATGATACTGCAAGCAAATGAAAAAAAGATATTTATTAAGAATATATTTTATATATATTATAGTATTTTTAGTTGCCCTTACTCTTATTGGGCGATTATATTTTGTGCAAATAATACACGGAGTTGAATTTAGCAATGAAGCGCTTGGTCAATATACGAAATCCGCAGACGATATTTACGATAGAGGAACTATTTTTATGGAAGACAAAAACAATAGAATGGTTTCCGGAGCCACGCTTAAATCGGGATTTACTATTGTTATAAATCCGAAAATATTGGAAGACCCGCTTATTGTGTATAAAAAACTTTCGGAAGTAATAGATATTGACCAAGATAAATTTTTTATGCGCGCGGGTAAAAAAGAAGACCCTTATGAAGAAGTGGCAAAGCGCGTGAATGCTGAAAAAGCCGCCACGATTGACGATATGCGCATTAAAGGAGTAAGTATATATAAAGACAGATGGCGATTTTATCCCGGCAATGAAATAGCGGCGCATACATTCGGTTTTGTTGGATATATAGGAGATGAATTTTCAGGAAGATACGGTTTAGAGAGTTACTATAACGATATTCTTGAAAGAAATGACAGCGGTTTATATGTAAATTTTTTTGCTGAAGTTTTTGCTAATATAAACAGCATTGTTTTTAAAAAAAAAGACCATTCCGGCGATATAATTACTTCAATAGAACCATCTATTCAATTATTTCTTGAAGATAAGATTAAAGAAATAAATAAAAAATGGAACGCAAAGATTACTGGAGGCGTGATAATTAATCCAAAAAATGGAGAGATATACGCAATAGGAGTTACTCCGACATTTAATCTCAACGATTTTCAATTGGTGGAAGATGCGTCGGTATTTTCAAACCCAATCGTTGAAAATGTATATGAAATGGGTTCTATTATAAAACCGCTTACTATGGCGGCAGGTATTGATTCGGGCGCTATTACGGCAGAGACAATATATTATGACGCGGGAAAAATTAAACTTAACGGTTATACAATTTCAAATTTTGATGGCAAAAGCAGAGGAAATGTTTCTATGCAGGAAGTGTTAAATCAATCGTTAAATACGGGAGCTTCATTTATTGCAAGTAAAATAGGCAATAAAGTATTTGCGGATTATATGCGAGCGTTTGGAATAGAAGATGAAACGGGTATTGACCTTCCAAACGAAAGCGCGGGTCTCGCCGACAATCTCAATAGTCCGCGCGACATTGAATACGCGACAGCTTCGTTTGGGCAGGGAATTGCGATAACTCCAATTAGCGCAGTAAGAGCTCTTTCTACGCTTGCAAATGGAGGAATTCTTATAAGACCGCATATTGTAAAGAAAATAAAATATACATCGGGATTCTCAAAAAAAATATCATTCGGCAATGAATTAAGAGTGATAAAAAAAGAAAGCGCGGAAGAAATCACAAGAATGCTTGTGAATGTAGTTGACCGCGCTCTTCTTGGCGGAAAAGTTAAACTTGATAATTATACAGTCGCGGCAAAAACAGGAACAGCGCAAATCGCGGATTTGAATAATGGAGGATATTATGATGATAGATTTTTACATTCATTTTTTGGATATTTCCCAGCGTATGACGCGCGATTTCTTGTATTTTTGTTTACCGTTGAGCCAAAAGAAACGCTATACGCGTCAGAGACGCTCACCAATCCATTTTATGATATAGTTAATTTTCTTATAAATTATTATGAGATACCGCCAGATAGATAAGCGCGCGATAAGATTTTTTTATTTTCTTCATGGTGAAATTTACTTGAAAAATATATACTATGAATTACGAAATGCAAAAATTTAGGTCCTCGGGTCGCAAAAATTCTTTATTTTCTAAATGTTTTTGCTCAACCAGACCATAAATTTTTACATTTCGTAATTCAAGATATATAATAATGCTTTATGTTAAAACAGATTTTCAAAAAAATAATAATATATTTACTTATTTTAGAATCAAAATTGACGCTTAAAAAATATAAACCCAAGATTGTGGCCATTACTGGCAATATAGGTAAGACCTCTGCAAAAGATGCCATATTTACAGTGTTAAGTTCGGCTTATTTTGTTCGTAAAAGCGAGAAGAGTTTTAACAGCGAAATAGGCATTCCACTTACGATACTGGGACTTCCAAATGGATGGTCTGATATTTTTGTATGGATTTATAATATTTTTGACGGATTAAAACTTATTTTTCTTAAAAATCATTATCCTAAATGGCTTGTTCTTGAAATAGGAGCGGACAGACCCGGCGATATAGAAAAAATTTCCAAATGGCTAAAAACAGATATTGTTGTAATAACTCACCTACCAGAAATACCCGTCCATGTGGAGTTTTTTAAATCAGCGGAAGAAGCGATTGTTGAAAAAGGCCATATTATGAAGACACTTAAAGATAGAGGAGTATTTGTTGTAAATAATGACGATAAAAGAGCGCTTACTCTGAAAATCTCCGTGGAAGAAAAAAAAATTATTACATATGGATTTTCAAACAATTCAGACATAGTCGCGTCTAATGAAAAAATAATCTACAAAAACAACAAACCAAAAGGAATATCTTTCAGAGTGGATTATAAAGGAAACAGTATTCCCGTGAATATAAACGGCGCTCTCGGCAAACAGCATATCTATCCCGTCCTCTCCGCAATGGCTGTTGGTATATCGCAGGGTTTAAATATTATCTTAATAGCGCGTTTATTTGACGAGCATGAGACACCGCAAGGTAGAATGAAAATCATTAATGGTATAAGTAATTCTTGTATTATAGATGATAGTTATAATTCATCTCCCGCCGCCGCGATTGAAGCAATTAATACTTTAAATAATATAGATTGCGGAGGCCGTAAAATCGTCGTGCTCGGAGATATGATGGAACTGGGCGGTTATTCTATGGAGGAGCATATTAAAGTTGGCAAACTGACTGGAGAAATTGCCGATATTTTAATAACAGTGGGCGTGCGCGCAAAATATATAGCTCAAGAAGCAAATCACGCGGGTATGAAAGAAAGAAATATTTTTCAGTGCTTAGATTCAGAAAGCGCGGGAGATAAGCTCATTGATATTATAGAAGAAGGGGACACGGTGCTTATAAAAGGATCGCAATCAATGAGAATGGAAAAAGTAGTTGAGAAAATTATGACAAATCCGGAAAAAAAATATCGTTTGTTGGTAAGGCAGGAAGAGGAGTGGCAGAATAGATAAAATTACGGTCTAAATTATTGATAAAATTTATGAATTACGAAATGCAAAAATTTAGGTCCTCTGGTCGTAAAATCTCTTTATCTTCTAATCTTCTAAATATTTTTGCTCAAACAGACCATAAATTTTTGCATTTTTTAATTCAAGAATAAAATATAAACATGGCCTATTATCTAACGGTTATTGGAATGAAAAGCAAACTACTTTGTTTTTCATCAAATTCCAAAATTTGCTCGGAAATCGCCGATGTTTATGAGACGATAAGATAAGGCTTTTTAAGGTAATATTCTTTACATCGCAATGATGGACTTTTAATTATCAATTAGGATACAATTCTATAAATTGGCCCTATCGTCTAACGGTTAGGACATTAGCTTCTCAAGCTGGCAATTCGGGTTCGATTCCCGATAGGGTCACCATAAGATACTTTCAGAATTTGGTGTGTTTATTGGACGAAATCCGAACTTTTTTTGACGAAAATCCGGACTGCGAATTTTGATT
>MFAC01000003.1 GCA_001774455.1 Candidatus Campbellbacteria bacterium RIFCSPLOWO2_02_35_12 | reverse complement strand
GCAGTTAATTCCGAACAAGTTACTACTGGTGCGCCGGGAGGGATTTGAACCCCCGTAGGTACAAGACCGATTGGTTTACAGCCAATTGCATTTGACCACTCTGCCACCGACGCATACAGTCTTATATTATCATTTTTTCAGAATTTTTTGAAACTTTTATATTACTTTTAATATTTTTGTTTTTTCTTACACCCTTTTTCTTTACATCAAAAACAAATTCATTATCTTTGAAACCAACTTCAATAGAACCCCCTTCCGCAACGCTTTGCGATATTATAAGCGAAGCTATTTTGGTAAGAATTTTATTTTGTATTAAACGTTTAAGCGGCCGCGCGCCATATTGCGGATTATATCCTTCTTTTGCAAGAAAAATAAAAACTTCGGGTAATATATTAAGCTCAATACTTTTTGTTTTCAAACGGTCTTTTATAATTTTTACTTGAATTTCAACAATTTTTTTCATCGCTTCTTGAGTAAGAATATTAAATAATATTATTTCATCAAGACGATTAAGAAATTCCGGTCTGAAATAATCTTTCAAGCTTTTCATCACTCTTTCCTTCGCGTCTTCGTATTGAGCATCTTTATTATTACTCTCTTGCGATAAAAATCCGATACTTGCCATTTTGTCTATATATTGCGAGCCGATATTGGAAGTTAAAATTATAACAGTATTTTTAAAATTCACGACTCTTCCCTTTGCGTCGGTAAGACGACCATTATCAAGAACTTGGAGAAGAATATTAAACACTTCTGGATGCGCTTTTTCTATTTCGTCAAAAAGAAGAACAGCGTATGGCCTATGGCGAATAATCTCGGTAAGCGAACCGCCTTCATCGTGCCCGACATATCCCGGAGGCGCGCCTATTATTTTAGACACCGAGTGTTTTTCCATATATTCTGACATATCCACTCTTATAAGAGACCTCTCATCATCAAACATAAACTCCGCTAAAACTTTTGTAAGCTCCGTCTTTCCCACACCCGTTGGACCCAAGAAAAGGAAAGAACCTATCGGTCTGTTTGGGTCCGCTATACCGACTCGTGAGCGTTTTACGGCATCGGCAATTTTACTCACGGATTCATCTTGTCCTATTATTTTACTCTTTAATACTTCTTCCATTCTGCCGAGTTTCTCCGCTTCTTCTTCAAGCATTCGCGTTATCGGAATATTTGTCCAACGCGACACAACATCCGCAATATCGGTTTCCATAATTTCTTCTTTTAGAATTCTTCTTGACCGTTGAAGTTTTTTAAGCCGTTTTGTTTTTATGTCAAATTCTTTTTCCAAAGACGGAAGTTTTCCGTATCGTATCTCCGCGGCTTTTGCCAAATCGGCTTTTGCTTCAGCGCTTTCCGCTTCTATGCGAAGTGTTTCAAGTTCTTTTTTAATATTTTTTATTTCACCAAGAACTTCTTTTTCATTATTCCATTTTAATTCAATTTCTTTTGTCTTCTCCTTTAAGTCCGCTATGTCTTTGTTAATCTTTTTTACTCGTGTGGCAACTTTTTTATTACTTGAATTTTCCAAATCTTTTTTGAGCGCTTCTTTTTCTATTTCGTATCGCATAATCTTCCTGTGAACTTCTTCTAAAACGGGTGGTTTATTTTCAAGAGAAATTCTGAGCGATGACGCCGCTTCATCAATCAAGTCAACCGCTTTATCAGGCAAAAATCTATCAGTTATATAACGACTTGATAGATTTACGGCGGCTACAATAGCATCGTCCGTAATACGCACTCCATGGTAAAGTTCATATTTTTCACGAAGTCCGCGTAATATCGCAACCGCATCATCAAGAGACGGCTCTTGAACGAAAACCGGCTGAAATCGTCTTGTAAGAGCGGGGTCTCTTTCAATGTGTCTTTGATATTCTTTAAGCGTTGTGGCGCCGATAGCGCGAAGGTCGCCACGCGAGAGAGCTGGTTTAAGCATATTTGAAGCATCCATAGCTCCTTCCGCCGCGCCTGCGCCGACAATGGTATGTATTTCATCAATAAATAAAATCACACTGCCTTCAGCGCGTTCAATTTCGCGCATTATATTTTTCAATCGCTCTTCAAATTCACCTCTGTATTTTGTGCCCGCAATCAAAAGACCGAGGTCAAGAGACAATAACTCTTTGTTTTTAAGAGATTCGGGAACATCGCCTGATGCCATTCTCTGTCCAAGACCTTCGGCAATAGCGGTTTTCCCGACACCCGCTTCGCCTATCAATATCGGATTATTTTTAGTTCTGCGCGACAAAATCTGAATTACACGAATAATCTCATTATCGCGTCCCACGACCGGGTCAAGTTTGTTTTCTGATGCCAATTTTGTCAAATTTCTTGTATATTTTGAGAGCGCGCGAAATCGTTTTGGCTGTTCAACTTCGGTAACTTTGCTATTTTTAAGCTCTTGCAAAATTTGCGCGACAGTATTTCTGTCAAGCTTAAATCGCGCAAGAATCTCACGCGAAGGACCCGGATAATCAAGCATAGCAATAAAGAGATGTTCTGTTGAAACAAACTGGTCGCCAAAATGAGAGGCTACTTTGCTTGAACCCTCCAATACTTGCGCGAGTTCAGGCGTAAGATAGAGCTGGTAAGAAGGCGATAATACGGAACCCGATTCCGGAACTTCAAGTATTTCAAGAAGCGTATCCGTAAGAAGCATAGTGTCAATGTCAAGTTTTTCCAATATGGAAAAAACCATACTTTCCTCCTGAAGAACCAGGGCTGTCAGAAGATGGAGAGGATTTACATGATTTTGTCCGCGCTCAACGGCAATCTCATGCGCTTTACGAATTGCTTCTCTTGCTTTTGTTGTGAAATTATTAAACGGCGGCATATTAAAAATTTAAATTTAAAATTTTATAATGTAAAATTAATAGATTAAAAAGTTTTCGGAAGATTTTATTTTTATTGTTTTTTAATTTTTGTTGTTTCCGTATTAACAAGATTTATATCCAGAAGAATATTTTTTACATCTGCGACGGAAATAAATACCGCTGAACTTTCCATAAATAAATCTGTTGTTGCTATACCGATAATTTTGCCAAACATATCAGTAAGAGGACTTCCCGCTATAATATTATTTTTATCAATATTTGTCTTTATTATTGAAGATGTTTTTATAGTTTCTTGCGAAATATCTTTCGCGTCATTTGTGGCTTTTTCATTCAATATATCGGTATCAAGTGATTGATTCGCTTTTTCAATGTTATCTTCAATAAATCCTGAAATAATACCTACCGACACATTGGTTCTTTTCCCTCCTGTAATAGATATAACAGTCTGCCCAAGTTTTAAAGTGTTCGCGTCCGGAAATGCAATCGGAGAAAACAAAGTTTCCTGTATGTTGCCTTTGCTATCTTTGCCGTCTTTATCATCTTCTGATTTTTCTATAAAAATAAAAGATACCTGTTTTTTGTTTTCTGTCTCAATAATATTGGCATTAAAAAGATGCCCGTCTTCTGTTTCAATAATGAATGTTGAATTATCTTTTGTAACAGATAAGTCGGTCATTATTATTCCATTATTTGAAACAATAACACCCAAACCCAAAAGATTGCCCGCAATACCTTCTTCTGTTTTCTTTGTTATCTTTACAATACTTTTTAAATTTTTTCCTATTGAATCTGTAATTAAATCATCTTCCTTTACTACGATGGTAACTTCTTTTGTTATAACACCGGCGCCTTGAGATTTATCGGGTACAACCCGTTCAACCGTTCGTTCAACAACACGATTTAATGTCTGCGTTACCGCCGGAGGAACTTGATTCATCAATGTTACGGTAATTATTCCCGTCGCAATAGAAGTTACAAAACTCACCAATAAAGTGAGAAGCACTATCTGCATTTTTGTTAGATGTTCTATGTCCATATTTATTTCAATGTAACTATTATTATAACGAACTATACAAATTCAATCAAGAAATACCGCGCAAAAGACACCATTTACAATTTATGACAACAGATAATCAATTTATAATAACAGACAACATTTATTTAAGGTTTCTAAATAATATCATAAATATTGTTTAATGTCAAAAAAATAGCCTGGAATTCTAATTCCAAATGCAATGCTTGGTAAAATATCAAAGTATGACAAAAAGAAAAAAATTTAAGTATTTATCTTTTTATCATCCAAGGTTATCATCCAAGGACAGTCCTTGGATGATTTTAGTCCTTGGATGATTTTACTTATATTATCGTCCAAGGATAGTTATCGTCCAAGGACTGTCCTTGGATGATTTTACTTATATTATCGTCCAAGGACAGTCCTTGGATGATTTTACTTATATAATTCAAGGTAATTAAGAAAGAGTTTTGTAATTCGCGGATATATCAAGATATTGTTTTGATATTGGTGGGCTAAGTTCAACATATAAATGCAATGCTTCTATTGTGACGACACCGGGGGCTGATTTATCGAGGCTGAATCTCGATATTTTATTTTATCCAAGTTTGGAAAAATTTGAATATTTTTTAATATCTTCGCTTAATATTTCTATAACATAATCAATATCTTTTTTTATTGTTTCTTTTCCTAGTGAAAAACGAAGTGAGCTTTTTGCTCTCTCTCTGCTGTGCCCAAGCGCTTCTATTACATACGAACCATCATCCCCATCGCTCTCTTTGCACGCGCTTTTTGTGGCGCAAGCTATCCCTTTACTGTCAAGCAATACTACAAAAAATTCTCCGTCAATATTTGGTATATAGATATTTATATTATTAGGCGAACGCAATTCTCGGCTTCCGTTAAGTCTCACTTTCGGAATTTTCTTGTTTATTTTTGTTATAAAATAATCACGAAGAATTTTTATTTTTTTATATTCCTTTTCTCTGTTTTTTTCGGCAAGCTCCAGAGCTTTCGCAAATCCAATAATAAGAGGCGTGTTTTCCGTTCCTGCTCGCAGTCTATTTTCTTGCCTTCCTCCTTTTATGACAGAGTTAATTCTTACATCTTTTCTTTTGTATAAACATCCGACCCCTTTTGGTCCGTAAATTTTCTGTCCACCAAGCGTCATTAAATCTATATGCAATTTTTCCGCATCAAGCTGAAAATATAGTGGCGCCTGACTTGCGTCTGTGTGCAAATACGGCAATTTTGGATTTTGAATTTTAAATTTTGGATTTTGTTTACGAAAATGCCGAAGTGTCTTTGCAATTTCTGCTATCGGCTGTATTGTTCCTATTTCATTATTCACATACATTATAGACACAAGAACGGTATTTTTTTTGAGAGCTTTTTTAATATCTTTTATATTCACAATTCCATCTTCTTCCGTTCCTATATAACTGACCTGAACACCTTTTTTCTCAAGAGATTTAAATGGTTCTAAAACAGACGGATGCTCAATTGCGCTTGTTATAATATGCATATCTTTAATTCCCATCCCGCTCTCTTCAAGAGCGTCAATTACTCCGAAAATCGCTAAATTATTGGATTCCGTTCCGCCTGATGTAAATATTATTTCTTCGCTTCTTGCGCTCAAAAGAGCGGCAACACTTTTACGCGCGCCGTCAATTGCGGTACTTACAACAAATCCTTCTTTGTATATCGCGCCCGCATTGCCGAAAAGAATAGTAAAATACGACTGCATTACTTTTAATACATCACTGCTTACGGGAGTAGCCGCGGCATAATCCATATATATTCTTTTCTCTTTGTTAGAAATTTTCTTGTTCATATTGTTTATATATTGTCATAAATTGCAAACCTCATTACAGGTAGACATAGTCAGACATAATTTTTAAAAGACATTGCGCAAACTGAGGAGGATCTGACCCTCCCCGACATAGATTATTCTTCCTATATCTCTTGAATTACGAAATGCAAAAATTTACGGTCTATTTGAGCAAAAACATTTAAAAGATAAAGAAATTTTACGATTAGAGGACCTAAATTTTTGCATTTCGTAATTCATAATATATCAAGAAAGAGTTTAACAATTCAAAATATATTGCTTATTTTATCGTAAATTTTTGCAAGAAGCGCTAATTAATTATATAATATAATCTTATATGCTATTTGATATTTATTCAACCTCTCTCTGTATATTTATACAAAAATCCGCGCGCTATAAACTAAAATTACTTCTGTATCTTGAATTACGAAACACAAAAATTTATGGTCTATTTGAGCAAAAACATTTAGAAGACAAAGAGATTTTGCGACCCGAGGACCTAAATTTTTGCATTTCGTAATTCACAGTCTGTAAATAAAATCACGAAAAATTATGGAAAAAAATAAAAAATCACAAAAAAATATCAGCGGTAAAATTAATGCATCCGCGAATAAAAAAATACGAAGACCACCCGTTGTCGTAATAATGGGACATATAGACCACGGCAAATCAACGCTTCTTGATTATATAAGAAAAACAAATATCGTTGATAGCGAATCCGGCGGTATTACACAGCGGATTTCCGCATACGAAGTTACTAATAAAGACAGCTCCGGAGTAGATAGGCGGATTACTTTTCTTGATACGCCGGGACATGAAGCGTTCAAAAAAATAAGGTCATGCGGCGCTAATATCGCGGATATCGCTATACTTGTAATATCCGCGGAAGAAGGTGTAAAAGAACAAACATTAGAAGCGCTTAAATGTATTCGCGAAAATAAAATGCCTTTTATAATAGCGATAAATAAAATAGATAAAATAAGCGCAAATTTGGAAAAGACAAAACAAAATCTTCTTGAAAATGAAATATATCTTGAAGGAGCGGGTGGAGATATTCCTTTCATACCAATTTCCGCCAAGACGGGGAGCGGTGTGTCAGAACTTCTTGATATGATGCTTTTAATCGCCGACATTGAAGATATTAGCGGGAATCTGGAAATTAAAGCGAGCGGTGTTGTTATTGAATCCAGTCTTGATAATCAAAAAGGAATTTCCGCTACGCTTATAATAAAAAACGGGACGCTTGAGAACGGAATGTTTATTGTCTCCGAAGACAATATCGCTCCCATTAGAATAATGGAAAATTTTCGCGGAGAAAAAATAAATAAAGCGTCTTTTTCAAGTCCTGTAAGAGTGTTTGGTTTTAATAAAATACCCGATGCCGGATTGCCTTTTAGTTCATTTCATACAAAAAAAGAAGCTGAGAAAGCGCTCGCGCAAACAGACAAAAAAGTTCTTTATATTAAAAATAATCAGGATGAAAACAAATTATTGGAAATTCCGATAATACTTATAGCGGATGTTTTTGGAGCAATTGACGCGATGGAATACGAAATAAAAAAATTAAAAAGCGACAGTATAAAAATTAAAATTATAAATAAAAGCGTAGGAGCAATATCAGAAGGCGATATAAAGACGGCTTACAGCGGTAAAGGAGCTCTTATTATCGGTTTTAAC
This sequence comes from Candidatus Campbellbacteria bacterium RIFCSPLOWO2_02_35_12, assembly GCA_001774455.1. GTDB lineage: Bacteria > Patescibacteriota > Minisyncoccia > Phycocordibacterales > UBA2163 > UBA2163. Next base: position 851 of record MFAC01000003.1, on the reverse strand, counting down.
ACCAAGATTGACACGCCAGCGCGAAATCTTGCCCGCCAGCTTAATGTTGAAATAAAAATATTTGATGTAATATACAAAATATCGGAATGGTTAGAAAAGATTATGAAAGAAAGAACTCCAAAAGCTGAGATGAAAGAAAAAACAGGAAGCGCGAAAATTTTAAAAATTTTCAGCAAGCTTAAAGACAAACAAGTGCTTGGCGGGAAAATTCTTGAAGGCGAGTTTTTACTAAAAGAAAATGTTAATATAATGCGAAGAGGTGAAAATATCGGAAAAGGCGAAATAATAAATCTTCAGCAAAATAAAATAAATGTAAAACAAATATCAGATGGCGGCGAATTTGGAGCGCAGATTAAAGCGCGTGTGGAAATATTCGCAGGAGATATAATAGAAGGCTTTATAATGATTAAAAAATAAGATAATATGTTAGTCAGAACAGAAAAGATTTCAAGACTTATAAAAAAGCTTGCCGCCGAATTCTTATCCAAAGAAGCCGATAGAACTTCCATCATCACGATTACCCGCGCGAACATATCAAAGGACTTAAAAAACGCTACGATATATTTAACAATATATCCGCAAGCGAGCGAAAAATCTGCGCTCAATTTCGCAAAACGCAAAAGAACTGAATTTAAAAAATACGCGAGAAAAAAAATTAGAATGAAACGAATCCCCTCTTTTGATTTTGATATTGATACTGAAAAAAATATAATATATTGATAAACTTTCAATCAATAGGCCTGGTAGCCAAGTGGTAAGGCAGTGGTTTGCAAAACCTCTATACGCGGGTTCAATTCCCGCCCAGGCCTCCACAATTAGACTTTCCGATTTTTGATCAAAGGAAGCCGCCC
>MFAC01000002.1:641-8214 GCA_001774455.1 Candidatus Campbellbacteria bacterium RIFCSPLOWO2_02_35_12 | reverse complement strand
AGGAATATATCTTGCCATTGTAAAGAACGGAGGTATGAGAGTATTTTGCCGTGCCGCCGGCTGCGCCTGTTGACCAGGAATCGGTAGCGATATCATATATGTCAAGAGTGTTTAAATTGCTGCCATTATACCCACCCCATGAATATATCTTTCCATTATAAAGAACGGAGGTATGATTGTTTCTTGCCGTACCGCCGGCTGTACCTGTTGACCAGGAATCAGTTGCATTGGCGCTTAAATTCTTATTGACATTTAAGACATCGTCAAGTCCCGTGATATTTGTAATTCCGCCATTGTTGTAAATATTATTATTTGTTCTAAACCTTCCCGCTATGTCAAAAATACCATTTCCCGACAGATTGACATTCGCATTCTGCCCCGCTGTCGGAGTAAGAGAAAGGGCTCCGCCCGTTCCCACTCCAGCCAGTGTTAATCCTCCCGTTGCCCCCACCGTTTCAGACCAGTAATTGCTTGCGTCATAGCCCAAACGAAGCTGTTCTGTGGTGGAGAGGGTATGGAGTTTCGCCCCCGACCCCGTCGTCCCAATGCCCACATTACCGGAAGAGTCCACCATAAATGCGGTATTATGCGCTACTATATCGTTGCCGATAAAATTATGCGTGTTTTCAATTTCAATATCATAGACATCTTCTTCCGCGACAGGGTTAATAGCCGCCACTTTGTCGTAAAAAATTTCGCCAGAATTATCCACATCCACCACTCTTGACTTTTTATTTAATTTCGCATAGTATGAATTTATCCGAGCGACAGATCCGTCAAACGCGTCTGTCGCAACTGCAAAAGCGGAGGTCTTAACAGCTTCCGCTTTTTGCTTTTTATTAAACGACAAAATTGGTTTTAAACGAGCAAGGTCGGCAAAAGAACTTCCGAATAAAACTTTCAAATCTCGCGCTGTTCGTTTATTCATCCCCAAAAGCCAAATTCTTTTTTTAATTGTTTTCAAATATTCCAGAACCCAATAAAAATCTCCATCGCCTGTTATAACCACGGCATTATCATATTCTTCTTTAAGACGCATCATCTCAAAAGTCATACGAGAATCAACATCAGCTTTGCCTGAACCATCATCGCGTTTGCGGGTAGGAACAAGCATCACTTCATAACCGATATGTGAAAATTCTTCATATTGCTTTATACGTTCCGGCTTATCGCTGGCGCCGCCAAAGATAAATACTTTGGAAACATCATAGCGAGTTATTAAATAATTATAAAGCAAACTATAATCCATTTCCCAGCCCGATTCTCGCGCGCCATGATAAATATTAGAAAGGTCAAGGAAAGCATAAACGCGTCTGCCTTTGTTTCGCGGCGCCGCGATAGACATTCCTTCCCGCAAATCAGAAACTTTTGTCCATCCGTCTTTCGTAAGATAAGGATGATTGGCTGTGGTGCGAATTTGCCTGCCGTCTTCGGTTTTGAGGCGATATGTTTGCTTCTTCCCCATATACGCCAATCGTTTGACACGACTCCAGACAATTTTACCTGTTTTCTTGTTTAAGGACTGGATTTCATCTCCTTCTTTAATGTCTTTTATAGCAATTTCATCATATTCATATTCATCATCGTCAACTTTTGACTTTTGACTTTTGACTTTTGACTTTTTGCGCCTTCGGCGCAAACGCGTATCTCCGGTAACGCATTGTCCGACTCTAAAAGAATTTGCGACCGTATTAAGAATTCCGACGCCCAATCCGCCCGTGAAATAACCGTGTCCCGTGGTATCACCCGCAGCCCCGCCGACAGAAAGTTTGGTTGAAGGCGTCGTCGTCCCAATCCCCACATTGCCGCTTGTCGCGAGGAAGAGTGAGGAGGTGGCGGTGAGGGTATTGGTGCCGCTGAAGTATGGGAACTGCCCTGTTGTGCCTGAATAAAGAGATGAAGTAGCTATGGTGAGCTCTCCGCTTGCTCCCCCCACCAATGCTCCCAGAGTTCCTGAATATGAAAGCCCCGTACCAAGAGAGAGTGTGGTGGTGGCGACGGATTGTAGCGCGCCCGTACCGCTGCCGTAGAGGAGATTGCCCGATGTGAAAGAGGTAGCACCAGTGCCTCCGCTGCTGATAAGGAGCGGCGTGATGAGTGTTAAGGCGCCGGTAGAATCAAAAGTGGAAGTGGCGGTGCCGCCAAAGTACGCCTTGTTGAAAACGGAGAGTTGAGTAGTTGAGGCGTTAGTGAATGAGAGCGCGTCGGAGAGCGAGAAGGTCGGGTCCCCCGCGATCCCATCGCCGTTAGTGATAGTGATTTGATTGGCGGTGCCGGTGAGCGTTCTGGCGGAGACGCCGCTCGCGCCGTTTGAAGAAAGAATGCCGAGCAGATTCTGGAAGGTGACTCCGGCGCTGGCGATAAGATCGGTAGTTGACGCGGTTATCGCCGTAATGGCGGTGGTGGATGCGTAGGCGAAGGTTGACGCTTGAGTGGTAGACGTGGCGGTGAAGAAGTCTGCTCTGATATCCCGATCAAACACGCCTCTGCCTGCTACTGAAAGTTTAGTGTAAGGCGATGTAGTGCCGATGCCGACATTACCATTCGTCAGCGTAAGTGTTGCTGAATCTCCGTCTTGAGCTATTTGAAGAGCTCCTGTTGAGTCAATGGTGAAATCTTGAAAATTAAGAGAATCATAATTCAATCGTAACTGACTACCGCCTGAACTTAAAACTTGAAATTTTGAACTTGGAGTGGTGGTACCAATACCGACTCTGTTGTTTACGGAATCAACATAGAGAGTATTTGTGTCAACAGTAAGGTCGTTGCTTATTTCCGCGAATAACGCGTAAAGACCTCCGTTTGCGGAAAGAGCGGATGAAAATGTTCCGTTTGTTCCGGCTATTGAAGTGCTCTCAATTGTTGAATTTGAAATAATAACATTTCCGAGTTTGTCTATTTTGTTTGTCTGTCCGATTATTGAATAATTGTTTATAATATTCGCTTCATTTGAAGAAGTGAGATTATACATATCCGAATAAACTTTGTTTTTTAATTGCTGGACAGCAAGCTCCATATCTTCCCGTGATATTCCGCTTACTGTAAGAATTTTTTCTGTCTGAACAACTCTTTCAATAATCGGCTGATTTATGATTGTCCTCGGAGTTTGTTCCTCCGCGAGCTTTTCGGACAAAGACGACTCTTCAAACGGTTCTTTTCTGATTTGAGCAATATCGTTTTTTTCATCGCTTAAAACAATTGCGGTGTTTGCGCGCTTTTCTTTTGAACATAATATAGTCGTCGTTTCGCATACTGTTTCATTAACTTTGTTATAAACAAAGGTGGCGTTTTTGCTCAATGAGTCGGCAATGCCGCTTCCTGTTTCATTCAAATAATTTGCTGTTTTGTTAAATACGCTTGCAAACACATTCGCTGACCCGTTATGAGACGCGAGATAAATTATTTCAGAAGATACGGCATCAACTTTATTTCGCGCTATTGAATATATTTTAAGAGGAACATTTTCAAGAGATATCTTTGTAAAATCTCGCGCCGATAAAATAACAGATGCAATATTTTTGTCCGTGTATAAAGCAATGTCTTCCAAAAGAACTTTTGTATTTTTTTTCAGAGCTATTCGCGTCTTTTTGTCTCCGGAGGCGAGAAGATAAGTTTTTTTGAAAAATATTTTAGCAAGCGGTTTTGTTTTTTTTATTCCGTGATAAATATTCAGGGTTGCGTCTTCTGCGAAATTTTTTGAAGCAAACACTGTTGTAACAACAAATTCTTTTGTGTCAAATTTCGCAACTGCGTTTATTGCAAGGATTGCGACGCGAGAAACTTTTTCAAATCCAGCTTTTGCTATATCTGTGTCCTTGTAAAAATAAATTCCAAAGACAAGCGAGAAGGCGATTGTTCCTGCCAGTCCTTTTTTGAAAAAAACACTATTGAAAATTTTTGAAGATTTTTTTAATTGTAATGATATACCTAATGAAAAAGAAGAAACTATTTTTTTGAATTTTCGTTTTTGTTCAAAATATTTTAATTCATCCGCGCGTTTTTCAGAAAGTTTTTTATAAAGTTGGTTTTTTTGCGCGGTATTGTTTTGTATAAAATTTTTAAAAGATTCTTCTTCAACATACCATACTCGTCCAACCATTTTCCCGAAAACTTTTTTCTGACGGGCAAGGCGAGTTACATAATCGTTCGTATAGCCAAAAATTTTTCCAGCATATCTGGAAGAGAGATATTTTTTATTATCAAATACTAATTCTTTATCCATGTCCTTTATAAATGTCTTTTTAAAAAGATACGCTTAATACGAATTAGTTATATTTTACAACAAAAAATGTTTATAAAGGACATTAAAAGACATAAAAATGTGGATAACTTTTATCAATTCGTCATCACGAAATGTCTTTTAAATTCATAAATGCAAAAACTCCAACTTGGACATAACTTGGATATTGAATATCCAAGTTGTTTATCATACTCGTCATTAACGGAGATGTCGCGCGCTCCAACATCTGTTTTTGTATTATTTTATTATACTTCTTCAATTTTTTATATTATGGCCTAAACCTTTATGGCCTAAACCTTGCTTGGGTCACTTGGTTTTATAAAAGAATCATCAAGGTTCCACCCTTTATGTTCTTTGTATCTATGTTTTTTGTATCTTTTATTAATAGTAAAAATAAAAAAATCGCTGATGACGAGTGGTTTAATTATGTCTGTGAAAAAGTCGGTTTGCGGGATTTCGTAATTCAAAGGAATATATACAAATATCGTCCAAATTATCTAAAAAAATCTATATTTATTAAAATGACATTATTTATATTATATTTGTTATAAAATATAGAGATTTCGTCATTGTGAATTATATTTAAATATCAATATGTAACGAAATCACTATATTTTAAACTAATACTCCTATACGGCAGAACTTGTAGATTAAGATGTGTGGATATAGGGTGTCCATTTACACATAAAAAATTGGAACTTATGGTTTTGTTTAGAAATTAGAAATTGATTAGATATTAGTCATAATTAGACAGGAACCGAGTTCTTTAAATAAATACATATCTTGCAAAAACTATACATACTGTGAATTACGAAACGCAAAAATTTAGGTCCTCGGGTCGCAAAATCTCTTTGTCTTCTAAATGTTTTTGCTCAACCAGACCATAAATTTTTGTGTTTCGTAATTCAAGAATACATAGAAAGAATTTCGTAATTCAAAGTATTCTTAAGAATATTGGGGTATTGTTTGTTTTGAAAGAAAAGAAGTTACATCTTCTTTTTGCAATAATTACTAATTTGCTAATTAAATTTATTTTATGTTTTATTAGTGTTTGTATATCTCAATATCTCGTTTAAACGAGATATTATTTTAATTCAAACATACTAATTAAATTATTTAATCTAAAAACACTTATGCCGCTGGCCAAATGAATTTTAGTATTTATTTTTTCATTACGGGCGGAATAACTTATATTCTGCTCCAATATAAAATTACCCGCTATAAACAATGCGCTGATTATTAAAAACGTAGCGGTTATAATGCCGACAGGGTAAAAATTTTCACGTATTTTCAACGGTAGCTCTTGTCTTCTAATAATTGTTTTATTGCCTTGATGATTATGTAATAAATAATCTTGTCTATATTTTCTTAAATCTACTGTTGATTTTTCAATTATAGACCCATACATTGAGTATTTATCTGTTGATTTCGCCGCATCTTCAAATATTATATTATTTTTTTCTTCATCTGTTTGATTTTTCAATAAAACTTTTTTATTTATCTCTAAATTATTAGGACGATTATCGTCAATATAATACACAGGGTCTTCTAATTCATACTTTTTATACGCTATCCTATTGTGTATCTGAACACCTTGCTCTTTCTTAAAACTTTTTCTTTGTTCAATAACAGCTGTTTCTTTTATATACCAATTTCTTCCGACAAGCCGACAGTCCATATTGCCACCGCGGCACATCTGCCCAATATAATCGGTGGCATATCCTGTAAGTTTTGCGGCTCGTTTAGACGAGATGTATTTATTTCCAGCGAAAATTAGTTCATCCATATTACTTATTATTATAGATCATATCTATTATGCGTAATAATTGTTATATGTGGAAAAGTCCCCTATCTGACCAAATAGAGCCATTTTGTCACTGACTTAAAAAAGAGAAGATTTATTTAAGAAAAGCTATAAAAAGTTTTTTTAATATTTCTGGATTTGCCGAACCCTTTGTTTCTTTCATACCCTGTCCTATCAAAAATTGGAGCGCTGATTCTTTGCCGCTTTTAAAATCTTTAACTACTTTTTTATTTTCTAAAATTATTTTTTCAACAATTTTTTTAAGTTCATTTTCATTACTTTTTTGAAATAATTTTTTTTCTTTAGCAATTTTAACAGGGTCTCCCCCACTCTCATATAGCTCATTTAAAATATTTTTTGCTCCGCGCGATGATATTTTATTTTCATAAACCATTAATATTAGTTCTGTAAAATTTTTCGCGGATATATTTTTATATAATTTTTTATCTAAACTTTTATCTGCTTTTATAAATCCCGCTATGTCAGTCTTTATATAGTTAGAGGCAAGCCTGATTAACTCTTTATTTTTTTCAAATTTTTCAATTGTCTCGTCAAAAAGTTTCGCGAGATAAGGGTCGCGAACAAACATATCCACATCATCTGTCTTAATGTCAAAGTCGCTTTTGTATCTTTCTCTTTTCTCCCATGGCAATTCCGGTATTTCTTTTTGTAAATTCTCAACTGAAAATTCTTTTATAGCGCTGATTTTAAGTTTTGGCAAATCAGGGTCAGGAAAATATCTGTAATCTTCCGAGTCCTCTTTTAGACGCTGAGAAAAAGTCTGCTGTTTACCTTCATCCCATCCTCTTGTCTCTTGTATTACCTTTTTACCATTTTTAAGAATACTCTCTTGTCTTTTGATTTCATACTCAATCGCGTGTTCAACCGCTCTGAATGAATTAAGATTTTTAACTTCAACTTTTGTGCCTAATGGAACGGACAAATGTGAATTATCATCCGCAACTTCGCGAAGCGAAATATTTGCCTCAACTCGCATCTCTCCTTTTTCCATATTCGCCCCTCCTACGGCAAGAGTTCGCAGTAAAAGCTGAAGTTCTTTAGCGAAAAAAACGGCTTGAGTGGCATTTTTAATAATCGGCTCTGTTACCAATTCCATAAGCGGAATGCCAGCTCTGTTAAAATTTATTAAACTATCATCCTTGTTGTGAATTATTCCGGCTGTATCTTCTTCTAAATGCACTCGCATTATGGCAATTCCCGCTAAACTTCCTCCTGATACAAGAGGATATTTATACTGGCTAATCTGATACCCTTTCGGAATATCGGGATAAAAATAATTTTTGCGGTCAAATTCCGTAAAATCAGCCAGATTACCACGAATAGCGACGCCTATTTTCAAAATATGCTTAACCGCTTCTTTATTTATAACAGGAAGCGTTCCCGGATGGGCCGTGCATACGGGGCAAATATTTATATTTGGTTTTTTTTCGTCAGGGTCGTTTTTAGAGTCACAAAACATTTTTGTTTTTGTCTTCAGTTCCGCGTGTATTTCAAGACCGATAGTTGGC
>MFAC01000002.1:0-631 GCA_001774455.1 Candidatus Campbellbacteria bacterium RIFCSPLOWO2_02_35_12 | reverse complement strand
CAAGACCGATAGTTGGCATATATTTCATATTAACCTTATAATAACACAATGTAATAGCGTTTAGGAACATATTTATAAAATCCATAGGAAGCAAAATCCCACTTTGAGCGGGACCGCATAATTAGTAGAATTTCTCCTATGCTTACGGTATATCATACGAAAAAATTAAAAGTTAATGAATCTCGTTAGAAGTTTTCCGCAAGACATAAGATAAATATAATATTATCTTGAATTACGAAATGCAAAAATTTAGGTCCTCGGGTCGCAAAACCTCTTTATTTTCTAAATATTTTTGCTCAAATAGACCATAAATTTTTGCATTTCGTAATTCACAGATATTAGGCTCTATAATAGCAAATTCTTAATAATTCTCTAATATCTTTAGTATGTCATCTTTATTATTGTAGCGAGACTCGCATTCTTTCAGGTGAAGCAAGGAGTTTTTTCTACCAATGTTAAGGTTTGTCTTGACATTGGGCTGGAGCGACTGAGGAATATTTTAATATCTTTTTTATAAAAATTATGTTATTATAAATTTAATCTCCCAAGGGAGATTTTATTTTTAATTATGGAAATACGAAATATAGCAATCATAGCCCATGTTGACCACGGTAAGACAACTCTTACCGAC
>MFAC01000001.1 GCA_001774455.1 Candidatus Campbellbacteria bacterium RIFCSPLOWO2_02_35_12 | reverse complement strand
TAAATTTGTATTTCTACAAATTTCTTAATACATCATATCACTAAAAACTATTTTGTCAATCTATTGACAAAAGGATTTTATTTGTTATAATACCCATAGATTAAAATTGTTTTTTGAAATTTTATTTTTCTCGCTGATGAAGCGAGAAGAGAAAGGAGTAAAAATGAAAATAAGATTTTTAATTTCAGCGGTTACGGTTATCCTGTTTGTGGGGATAATAATGGTGGGGATGTTTATAGTAGGGGGTAAAATTGAGGGTTTCGTGGAAAATTTTGCTTTAGGTCTCGTAACGGGGGGATTAGTCGGAGCGTTGGTTGCGGGCGGTTTCTTTTTTGTTTTTTGGAAAAAAATTATTAATTTTTAATTTAATTTTTTTCTCGCCGATGAGGCGAGAAGAGAAAGGAGTAAAAAATGGAATTTTTTTTAAGGTGGCTTATGGTTGTAATAATAATTGCAATCATGACATTAACTTATTTTGCGATCGCGCGAGGTGATGAGGAATCCCCTCAGCAGTCGCAAATTCAAAATTTGCGGCAAAGTTCTTTGGAGATGTGGAAACATCTCCTGGAGAGAAAAAAGGAAGATTTTAAAAAAACAGTTCTAGTTGTAAATACAGAACTGGAAAAAAAGTTAAGACGGCAGGAGAAAAAAGAATTAAATAACCTCTTGCGGTTAAAAGAAGCACTGGAGTTAACAAAGTATTTTGTTGACTCCGGAGGAACGCAAGAGAAAGAAAATTTATTGGTAGTCGGATACGACTACCACAAAGGAATATTAGCGCCTGTTTGGGCTGACTTTTCTAAAGAACTCTCAAAGCTAAAAAGCTTTGAGACTCTTGAGAAAACAAGAAAATAATTTTCTTATTTTTTTGTTCTCTCGTAGCGTCTTATTTGTTTAAGTATAAAATAATATACCAAACAAATAAGACGCTATTTTATTTTTATAGTTTTTGGTAATTAATAACAATATAATAGTTTTATACGATATATCGTATGAAAATGAATAAATAAAAAACCATACGATATATTGTATGATTTTTTACAATTCGTCAACAAATTTTTTGAAAGAATGGGCGCGGCCTGTAAAAGCAAGAGCAACTAAAGATTCCATAAATGTGTTAAATTGACTTTCTTTGCTGTGTTTCCAAACCCAATCAGTGGTATGTTTATACTTCTTAGAATAAAGAGCGTTCTGAAACCGCTCAGCAGTTGAAGGACCAATACCAAGGAGACTGCTTATTTTATAAGGCGACAGTTCTTTTTTTAAAAGAAACAAAACACCTATTCTTTTGGCTATCATAATTTTCTCTGTTTTCGTAAGCAGTTCGTCAAAAATATTAACACGAGTCAAAACCTGTCCAAGGACAAAACCTGTCCAAGGACAGTCCTTGGATGGGTTAAAACCTGTCCAAGGACATAAAACCTGTCCAAGGACAGTCCTTGGATGGGTTTCATTTTATTGCATTATTTTATAAAAATTGATAAAATAAAACTAGTAAATAACCATTAGTAATTTAATCATACATTAAGTTCGTATAATATGCAAAAAAGGTCAATATTATACAAATAATTTGCACAATAATGAGTTTAATGTTCTTGGGTTATCAATATTTATATGGCAGAAACAACGAAACCAAAAATAATTGTCGTTGATGAAAACGATAAAATTATAGGTCACAAAAACAGAGGCACTCTGAAGAAAGAAGATATTTATCGTGTTTCTGCCTTATGGATTACTAATTCTCGTGATGAAATTCTTCTTGCAAGACGCCATCATACAAAATCTCATCATCCAAGAAAATGGGGGCCTGCTGTCGCCGGAACTGTTGATGAGGGCGAAACTTACGAGGAAAATATAATCAAAGAAGCAGAAGAAGAATTAGGTCTCAAGAACATCAAACCATCACTTGGTCCGAAAACAAAAACTGACAACGAATTTCACAACTTCACCCAATCGTACACATTAAATATTGATAAAGAGTTAAATGAATTCAAAATACAGGAAGACGAAGTTGAAGAAATCAAGTGGTTTTCTCCTGATGAATTAAAAAAAGAACTTCAAGAACACCCTGAAGAATTTTTGCCAACAATGAAGAAGTATTTTGAATTATTTTTCCCCGCCCTTAATGTTAATAACTGATGACGGCAGGTTTTCAAACTTGCTCACTATCGTTCGCACCCCGCTGCACTCTCACTCCGCTTCGCTCCGTTCGGGTCATATAACAAGGATTATGAGGAAAATGCCTCAGCTCGGCATTTTCCCAAATTTGCTCCACCTCGTTCCGCAAACTTCTCATAATCCTGACGTTATATTCAATATTATTTTTGCCCCTTAACGATAAATTTATAATCATTCAAATTTAACTAATACTTATGACATCAAAAGCCCTTATACTTGTAGATTTTGAAAAAGAATGGACTAATAAAAGTTCAGATTATTTTGTTGGTGATATTTCAGATGTTGTTGAAAAAACCAACAAGCTCATAGATTATTGCAGAAAAAATGATTACAAAATAATCTTCACTACGCACATCGAAAAAGATTCAGACGAAGCATTTGCTGAAAATTCTGACAATGTAGAAATCATTGATGAAATTAATAAACAAGATTCCGATGTGCTTATTAAGAAAAATAAAATCAGCCCATTCTTTAAAACTGATTTAGATAAGCATCTTGAAGGAATTGATGAAATTGTTATCGCTGGTATTTTAACAAATTTATGCGTGAGAAGTTTGGCTCAAGATGCTTATGATAGAGATTTCAAAATCAAGATTATTAAAGATTGTTGTCGGGCTTTTGATAAAGAAACTCACGAATTCACAATCAAAGATTTGAAAGCTACAAGAGAGGAAATTGAATTCTTAAATTTGAATGAGTTTATTGAATAGAACGGGGCAAAAATAATACTCTGAAATTTCCCTTCGGGACGTTGCACTAAATTTCAGTCCTTCGGGGAATATAACAGGGGATATGAGGTTATGAAGTCTTGCAGACTTCTCCACCCAAATTGCTCCCTTCGGTCGCAACTTCTCATACCCCTAACGTTAGCTGAAATATTCCTTTTCTTTTTTGGGCTATCGCCCAATTATTTTAAAAAATTTTAAAATTTCTTTTTCATTAATTAAAGAGGGGTAACAAGGTGTTTTCTCCGCTTCGCTGCGAAAACAATTTATTAAATACCCTTTTTAGGGTAGAATGTAGTTACTATGACAATAAATGATATAAAAACTAACCATAAAATAATACGAGGCGATTCAAGACAAATGAATGAATTGCCTGATAACTCAGTGAATTTAGTGATAACCTCACCGCCATATTGGCAATTAAAAGATTACGGAACCGATGATCAAATCGGGTATAACGATAGTTACGAAGATTATATCAATAATTTAAATTTAGTTTGGCAAGAATGTTATAGGGTTTTGCAAAATGGCTGTCGTTTGTGTGTTAATATCGGCGATCAATTCGCCCGCTCTGTTTATTATGGCCGATATAAAATTATTCCAATCAGAACAGAAATAATTAAATTCTGCGAAACCATTGGGTTTGATTACATGGGTGCTGTTATATGGCAAAAATCAACTACAATGAATACATCTGGGGGGGCTACAATTATGGGCTCATTTCCCTACCCAAGAAATGGCATAATTAAACTTGATTATGAATTTATTTTGTTATTTAAGAAAATCGGTACTTCAGAAAAAATAAATAAAAACCTAAAAGAACTTTCTGAAATGACAAAAGAAGAATGGAATACATATTTTCAGGGCCACTGGAATTTTAATGGGGTCCGACAGGATGGACATATTGCCATGTTCCCAGAAGAATTACCGAAAAGATTAATTAAAATGTTTTCATTTGTTGGAGACACTGTACTTGATCCATTTGTTGGTAGCGGCACAACCTCATTAGCAGCAAAAAATTTAGGCCGCAATTCTGCAGGTTATGAAATTAATACAAAATTTATTGAAATGATAAAACAAAAATTAGATGTTGGCATTGGTAAAATGTTTGATAATTCAGTAATTAATTTTATAAACCAAGAAAAAATAAATACAAATTTCAAAGATCAAATTTCTAAATTGCCGTACATTTTTAAAGACCCGATTAAACTTGATAAAAAAGTTGATCCAAAAAAATTACAATTCGGATCAAGAATAGATGAAAATAAAAAACAAAGAGATGAATTTTTTACCATAAAAAAAGTGATTGATTCCGAAACATTAAAATTAAACAATGACTTAGTAATAAAATTATTGGGTGTAAAAAATAATCCACAAAAATTAAATGATGCGGTAAATTATCTTAAAAATAAAACAAGCAAACAAAGAGTATTTTTAAGATTTGATAATCTAAAATATGATGAAAAAAATAATTTATTATGTTATTTATACTTACAAAACAAAACTTTTATAAACGCTCATTTAATTAAAGATGGTTATGTTCTTGTTAATGAAAAAATGGATTATAAATATAAAGAAAAATTTATTAACTTACTTCAAAATTATGCAAAATAAAAAAACTGAAAAACATTCTATGGATTTCGGTAAAAAAGAAAAGGTTCTTAATTATGCTTGCCAAACATATCAATTATCCCGTCCAAATAAAGTCGGAGCTGTTATGGCGCTTATTCGCGAGTGCCAACCGAAAACCATTGAGGAATGGGAAAAATGGTATTTCGAAAAAGCGTTTACAGAAAGTAAAAATCCGATAAAAATTACACCGCAAATCCTCACAGAATTAGGCGAAAGATTGCACGAAAAAATAACAGAGGTTGTTATACCAGAATGGCAAGCGGCTTTTAGTGAGTTATCACTACAGGATTGCAAGGATTACATTAAAAACTTAACTATAAACCGAACTTACGACGGTTTTATTCGCGAGAAATCTGTTGTTAATGACGGATTGGCAAAACATTTTCCAGATGTAAGGTTTGTCGAGAGCGATAATGACCTTGATCATGCGGGTGATATAGATTATTTAGGATTTGTCGGCGATAAGGCATTCGGCATACAAATAAAACCAATAACCGCCAAAGCAAATTTTGGCAATTATTCTGTCTCAGAAAGAATGAGGGCTAATTTTTTTGATTTTGAAAAAAAATATCAAGGTAAAGTATTTATTGTTTTTAGTTTAGATGGCGAAATTGGAAATGCAGAAGTCATAAAAGATATTGAGACGGAAATAAAAAGATTAAAACAATAATAAGGAGTTTTGAATTTTGGGCATTCACCCCTAACCCCTCTGCCCAAAATCCAAAACGGGAAAAGAAATTTCTGGCTACATTACTTAACAACGTATATATAGCTACGGAAATTATGTATTTAATAAACCTCATTGCAATTATTGGATACTCGATGTTTAACAATTGCGATAAAATATTTTTATAAATAAAGAATTTAAACCAGAAAAATTTTTTATCAAAAATAAGGGTAATTTAGACCTCTATTTTTTCCATTTTTCTTATTTTATTTTTTTTCTTGCAAAAACTTAGGTTTGGTGTATGATAAGGACAGTCCTTGATATTTTCTTGATATCTTTGTTGAATTTAAACAGATGATAGACGGAGTAAAAAACAGAGCAATATAGCGTTTCGCGTTAATTTAGAGGAGAGATATTATATTGTGGAAAACTTTTATTGACATTATATATTGATTGATATATACTACGCAAACGTGTTTTAATCAGTATGATTAAATGATTGAGTAAAGAATAAATTTTTATACTAAATTTAATAGACACCCTTAATCTTTTCTTATTATTTTACTTAGTGGAACAAAATAATAGAATTTTTTAATTCAAAACAGCTTATAAACAAAAAGCTGTCATTTTGTTGTATTACTCTTCTAAGACGAATTTTCTATCAATAATTCGGAAATTAAATTATTATTAATCACAATTTTATTATGAGCGTAAAAAAATCAGCAAAAACTTCACTTAAAATTATGGAAAAGAAATATTTCGGGAGATTTAAAAAACCTCTTATAAAACTTCCAAATCTTGTTGAGCCGCAATTAAAATCATTTGATTGGATTATAAAAGAAGGATTAAAAGAAGTTTTTATGGAGATTTTTCCGATAGACGATTATTCTAATAAAAAATTCCGATTAGAATTTATAAATTTTGAAATAGATAAACCTAAAATTACCGAGTATTACGCGAAAGAAAATAGACTTTCTTACGACACGCCCCTTCGCGCGACTGTTCGCCTTAAAAATAAGAGCACAGGGAGCGAGAAAGAGCAGGAAATTTTTTTAACGGATTTTCCTATGATGACAGACCATGGAACATTTATTGTAAATGGCATAGAGCGAGTTGTTGTTTCCCAGCTTGCTCGTTCTTTTGGCGTATTTTTTACCGCTCAAGAGATTAAAGGCAAAAAATATTTTGGAGCGAAAATAATTCCAGCAAGAGGCGCGTGGATAGAAATTGAAAGCGAGGTGGATGGAGTGATTTATGTAAAAATAGACAGAAAAAGAAAATTCCCGATAACATCGTTTTTGCGCATATTGGGAGCGCGTTTTGATAAAGATATGCTGTCTCTTTTTGCGAACAATAAATTCGCGAAAAAGACGATAAATTTATCACTTGAAGCGGATTCTGCAAAAATAATTGATGAGGCGTATATAGAAATCTATAAAAAATTAAGAGATGGAGACCTTGCCACAGCTCATCACGCAAAAGAATTCATAGATTCAATTTTTAGTTCTGACCGTTACGATATTTCTAATGTAGGACGATATCGTTTTAATCAAAGATTTAAAAAAGCGGTCAGTGAAAGCGAAATAGAAAGAAAAACCATTTCTCTTGACGATATTGTCTCAATAGTTTCTCATATAATAATATTAAATAATACGCCATACGCTGAACCCGACGACATTGACCACCTTGGATTTAGACGGGTGAGATATGTTGGAGAAATGCTTCAGCAGAAAATACGAATCGGAATGTCGCGAATAAAAAGAAATATTCAGGACAGAATGTCAACGGTTGATTCTGAAACAGCTTTGCCCGCGCAGTTTATAAATCCAAGACCTCTTCAAGCAAGTATAAAAGAATTTTTTGCCACAGGTCAGCTCTCAAAATTTATGAGTCAGCAGAATATTCTCGCTGAACTTGAGGATATTAGAATGCTTTCAGCTTTGGGACCCGGAGGACTTGACAGAAAACGCGCAGGATTTGAAGTAAGAGATGTTCACACTTCTCATTACGGTCGTCTTTGCCCGATTCATACACCGGAAGGTCCAAACATAGGGCTTATATTGCGGCTCGCGACATACGCGCGCGTAAATAAATTTGGAATGATTGAAACTCCTTACGCGAAAGTTGAAAATGAAAAAATAACGGATGAAATTTTATATCTAAATGCTCACGAAGAAGAAAATTATAATATCGCTCATGCTGCTACAAAATATGATAAGGACAGAAACATAACAGAAGATTTTGTTGAAGTTAGAAAAAATGGCGAACCAAATCTTGTAGCAAAAAAAGATATTCATTTTATAGACATAGCGACAAATCAGGCATTTTCGGTGGCAACATCAATGATACCATTCCTTGAGCATAATAATGCCGCTCGCGCGAGTATGGGTTCTAATATGCAAAAACAAGCTGTGCCTCCTATAGTTCCTGAAGCGCCTCTTGTCGCCACAGGTATTGAAGATGGCGCCGCCCGCGATACAGGAAGAATCGTAATATCAAAAACGGACGGAATCGTTAAATTTGTTGACGCAAAAAAGATTATTGTGGAAAATAATAAGAAAGAAAAAACTCAATATGACCTTATAAATTTTTCAAGGACAAATGATTTTTCCGCATTTCACCAAAGACCAGCTGTTTCTCTTGATGATAAAGTCAAGAAAGGAGACCTTCTCGCCGACACCTCATCAAGTTCAAACGGACAAATCGCTCTTGGTCATAATGTAAGAGTCGCTTTTATGCCGTGGTTTGGAGCAAATTATGAAGACGCAATTATTTTGTCGGAACGACTTGTAAAAAATAGCAAATTCACAAGTATTAGAATGAATGAACTTGATGTAAGTGTTCGCGATACGAAACTCGGTCCTGAAATAACAACTCATGATATTCCAAATGTCGGAGAAACAAAATTAAAAAATCTTGACGAAGACGGTATTGTAAGAATTGGCGCGGAAGTCAGAGCGGGTGATATTTTGGTCGGAAAAGTTACTCCGAAAGGAGAATCCCAACTTACCCCGGAAGAAAGACTTTTGCGTTCTATATTTGGAGAAAAGGCAAAAGATGTTAAAGACACCTCTCTTCGTTTGGAAGGGGGTAAACGAGGAAGAGTTATTGGTGTTAAGATATTTTCACGCAAAAAGGGGGATTCGCTTGAATCGGGTGTTATAAAAAGAATCCACATAACGATAGCTCAAATAAGAAATGTGTCAGTGGGAGACAAACTTGCCGGACGGCACGGAAATAAAGGCGTTATATCAAAAATATTGCCAGAAGAAGATATGCCGTATAGTGAAGACGGAGAACCGATTGATGTAATTCTTACTCCGCTCGGTGTTCCGTCAAGAATGAATCTAGGACAGATACTTGAACTCCATCTTGGACTCGCGGCAAATACTCTTAATTATCAGGCAATAGTGCCTTCTTTTACCGGGGCTGATGAAAAAGAAATAAAAGAAGAACTTAAAAAAGCGGGATTTAAAGAAGACGGCAAGATGAAACTCCATGACGGAAGAACAGGGGAAGAATTTGACCAGGATATTTCTGTCGGATATATGTATATTATGAAGCTACAGCATATGGTTGAAGATAAAGTCCATATGCGTTCAATCGGACCGTATTCTCTTATTACGCAGCAGCCGCTTGGAGGAAAAGCGCAGTCCGGAGGTCAAAGATTTGGAGAGATGGAAGTATGGGCGCTTCTCGGATACGGTGCCGCTTATACGCTTCGAGAAATGCTTACCGTAAAGTCGGACGACATACTCGGACGATCTGAAGTATTTGACGCCATAATAAAAAACGAGCAAATCCGCAATCCCCATATACCGGCGGCATTTAATGTTCTGCTTAATAATCTGCGCGGATTGGCGCTTAATATACAGCTTGAAAAAATTAAAAAATAAAAAATTTTTAACTTTTATCACTATATGTCAATAAATAATAAAACACATAAAACATCATTACTAAACACGGAAGATTTTAATATTGTGTCATTAAAACTCGCCTCCCCCGATACGATTTTAGAATGGTCTTTTGGCGAAGTAACAAAGCCCGAAACGATAAATTATAGAACTCAGCGTTCTGAGAAAAACGGATTGTTTGACGAAAAAATCTTTGGCCCGGAAAAAGATTATGAATGTTATTGCGGTAAATACAGAGGCATA